>CAJWHU010000044.1 GCA_913041325.1 uncultured Fidelibacterota bacterium
AATGTAGGCGCTCTTCACACAGATTACGAACATGCTATATCTTTTGCAATTTCGCACGGTATAGTTATTGAAGATTTTGAGTCAGGAGATTTTCTCTCATTTGAATGGTTGCACAGTGGATCTTCTCATTGGGAGATAGACACTGATTCGTACAGCGGAGATTACTCAGCAAAGTCCGGTAACATCGGAGATAATCAAGTTTCTGAGCTCGCAATCGAAGTTAATGTATTATATGAGAGCCCAATAAAGTTTTATTCCAAATCGTCCACAGAGCAAGGAGCTTCTGGGAATATTTATGACTACCTAGAATTCTACATCGGTAATGACTCCCAGGGATTAAACATTGGCGGTGAATCTGGCTGGAGTCAATTTGTTGTATCGGTCCCAGAAGGAAGGCATACGTTACGCTGGGTATACAAAAAAGACACAGCACAAAGCTCTGGCGAAGATTGTGTATGGATCGATAAGATACAGTTTCCAACTGGTTCAGTGTTTCCTTTGAATATTGATTTTGGTGATCTTAATCTTGATAATATGGTAAATATTTTAGATGTTATCATTACTCTAAACTATATTTTTGGCAATATGGAACTGGGAAATGAGCAAGTGCAAAATGCTGATACAAACTTAGATGGTAATATCGATGTTTTTGACTTAATTACAATCGTTGATCAAGTACTAACAGATTGATGAATTTAAAGTCACAAGCAGAAACATCTTATTGATACAATAGAATGATCAGTAGAAACCCGACCAGGCTATTTCTCTATTTCAATAATTTTTTAACCTAGTCAATTTTCGACTCCAAATAATACTGTCTGGGAAAGTAATTATTGCGCCTGCTCTGCAATCTTAAATTTGGGAAATCTTATAACAAAATATGTTTAAAGATATATTAAAAGTAATTATATCACTTCCCAGCCAGCACGTCATTTATGGCACGATTAGTTTAGTATTGTGTATTGCAGCGACCTGGGTTTATAAAAATAGTTCCCACAAAATAAAAGTAATCATCATTCAGACCATCGGTTATCTCGCCATTTTCAATGAGATTGCCTTCCAGGCATATATGTTCTACTACGGGATATGGTCTCCAAGCACTTCATTACCTCTAGAGATGTGTTACATTTCAGCGTTACTTGTTCCTTTTTATTCACGAAAAATGTCATCTAGAGATCTCAAAAACTGGTTTTTTTTTGCAGGGTTTGGTGGCTCGCTATTCGCATTCATTAATACCAATTTATCGGAGATTGAGCATATCTATGTTTCAATACATTATTTCTTTGCTCATGGCCTTGTAATCTTTGTAATGCTCAGTATTGTAGTTGATGGATACCGTCCAACATGGTATGATTATTTTAATGCAATTAAATGGACCTCATATTTAGTATGCACAATCATTGTCACAAACATAGTTCTTGGCAGTAATTATATGTTCACTTTTAAAAAACCTGAAGGTGTTAACTTCACCTTATTAATGCCCGATTGGCCTTACTATTTCCTAATTATGCTTTTAATCGGACTTATTTTTTACACACTCATGATGGCGTGCTCCATATTTTTTTACAAAGAGGATATAAACGCCTAAAACGCTCATTTTAATTGATTATTTTAATTATTTAAATTAAAATGTAGGATTCGATCAGCATGAAAAAATTAGTTAACATTTTAGGATTTAAGATTAGTTGGTGGGCTTGTGTTGTAGGTCCTTCTATTGATATGCCATACATTGGACCAGCTGCAATGCTCATTTTTTTGTTGGCTCACTTTTCTGTTAATGGTACGGAATCATCTGAAATAAAACTTGTGATTATTTTTTCGATTCTTGGTACCGTTATAGATACTCTAATGGCTCTTTCGGGTTTGTTAACATACAATGGAACTTACAGTAATGAAATTGTGGTGGCACCATTGTGGATTACCGCGATGTGGTGTGGCTTTGCTCTGCTCGTGAATCATTCGATGGCATGGTTGGAGGGCAAGTTCTTTCAAGCTCTAATTCTAGGTGCTGTCATCGGACCAATAGCATATAAAGCAGGGGAGGGGTTAGGCGCAATTAGTTTTCATGGTAACATGTTGCATGTGACGATGATGCTTTCCATTGTATGGGGACTAAGTCTGCCGTTAATTTATTGGGTAAATGATAGATTAAAACAGCGTTGAAATGTTTAGAATATTAAAGCTAACCTATCCAACCTTATTATTATTTCATCTTCTAAGCGCTAGAGTTACCACGGAGGATGTCGCCAAATCAAACGAATTATTTTCATTTCTCAATGGAGATGATGGCTGGGTTCGTATTGATGAGAAGCAAGGTGCAGAATTAAGCATTAAATCCTTTCAAAAAATGGATCTGGTTGCATTTAGAGTTCAAAAGAAAACAAATATCCAAAAAGAAATAATCAAAGATATAGTAATGGATGTCAAGAATTACGCAAGATACTTTCGTGACCAAAAGGGGTCCACCTTCCAAGAAATCATGAAAACCGAGGACTGGGTAGATGGGCACCATTATATATCGATTGATCTACCATTTATTAGTGACAGAGAATACTACTTTAGGGTTCAATCTGGTGGTTATTTTGCGAGCGATTCTAACTCAATCGTCCATTGGCATTTAAAAAAGGGTGAGAACAAATTACCGTACTCGAAAAGTAATAATTCGCATGGTTCAATGATTATCGATTATGGTGCTGGCACTTGGGCTGCTGAAAAAGGAGATGACGATGGCTACATGCTTTCTTACAAATTATTTTTAGACCCTGGAGGCTCAATACCGGATTTTGCTGTTGAACTAATGAATAAGACTAATATAGTTAATATTTTCAATAATGTTCTGGCTGAAGCTTCGAAAAGAGATCTCCCCACTGATCAATAGGTATTTTTTAATTTGAAAAGTTTAATTTACATACTCATATTTTTTAATATTTTTATAGCAAAGGGCTGCTTACGAACTAATGAATACAGTGGTGATCACATGAAGTTAGAAACAGTAGACTATGTGGATATAAAAAGATTCATGGGAGATTGGTATGTAATTGCGAACATACCAACTTTTATTGAAAAAGGGGCAACAAATGCGATAGAGTCTTATAAACTTGCTTCCGATGGGACTGTGGAAACAACCTTCACATTTTTTAAAGGTTCTCCAGATGGTCCCAAGAAAGTATACAGGCCTAAAGGGTTTATAAAAAACAAGGAAACAAATGCAGAATGGAGGATGCAGTTTATATGGCCATTTAAAATGCCATTCTTGATAGTTGATCTAGATGAAAATTATTTGTACACAGTTATAGGCATACCATCGAAGAAATATGTTTGGATAATGGCGCGGAATCCAGTCCTTGATGATGATACATATAATGGTATAATAGATAGGTTGTCGAAAACTGGATATAATACGTCATTAGTTCAAAAATTGGTGCAGGATTGGGACTAGCCACAATTTCAGCTGTGGTTTGTTAGCGCTATGAAGATCGCAATAATCGGATCAGGTATTTCAGGTCTAACATGCGCATATCTTCTTCATAAAAAACATGAAGTTACTATTTTTGAAAAAAACGACTATATTGGAGGGCACACACATACTCACGAAATTGAATACAATGACAAGCTCTGGAATATTGATTCTGGTTTTATAGTTTATAACGAACGAACATATCCCAATTTTATTAAAATTCTCGATCAGCTTGGAGTTAATAGGCAGCTGACTAGAATGGGGTTCAGTGTGAAATCGGAGAAACATAATCTCGAATACGCAGGACACTCATTAGATGGACTGTTTGCCCAGAGATCTAATTTTTTCAGACCATCTTTCATCAGGATGCTTCGAAGCATGTTGAGATTTAACTCTGAAGCAAGAGTTGATTTAAAAACAATAGACCCTAATCTCACTCTTGGAGAGTATTTATCCTCTAACAATTATCCAGATGAATTCATCAAACATTTTATCATACCCATAGGCGCTGCCATCTGGTCAACTGTTCCTAGTCTTATGATGGACATTCCAGCTATCTTTTTTATTAGATTTTTTGATAACCATGGTATGTTGCAAATAATTGATAGACCAAATTGGTGGGTTATAAGCGGGGGGTCGAAAAAATACGTAGAAAAAATGGTAGCTGGTTTTAAAGATAAAATAAAACTATCCACACCTGTCCAAAAAGTAAAACGTGATCAAGGCAATGTGATTGTTAAATATGGTTTGCAAGCACCAGGGAGTGAGAAATTCGATTCTGTTATTTTTGCTACACACAGCGATCAGGCTTTGGCGATTCTAGATACTCCCTCAAAAGCAGAAACGGAAATTTTAGGAGCGATTAAATATCAGAGGAACGATGCTCTTCTTCATTTTGACGATTCTATTCTACCTAGGCGAAAAAAAGCTTGGTCTAGTTGGAACTATCTCCTTGATGAGGATCAGGACGGAGCAGTTGCACTCACCTACAATATGAATATTTTACAGAGCTTGAATTCTAGCAGAACGTTTTGTGTCTCGCTCAATAGTGGCGACCTTGTTGATCGTGCGAAGGTTATTAAAGAGTTGAGCTATGAGCATCCATTGTATACCATTTCAACTTTAGAGGCACAAAATCGTAAACACGAAATCAGCGGTATAAATAACACCTTTTATTGTGGCGCGTATTGGAGAAATGGATTTCATGAGGACGGCGTCATGAGCGCTCTCGAGGTATGCAAGAATTTTGGTGAATCCATATGATAAGTACGAAAAAAAGTTATATTTATTCTGGAACCATAAGGCACCGTCGGTTTGATCCTTTTGATCACTTTTTTACATATCCTTTATTTATGACATACATAGATTTAGACTCCATTGAGAGTGCTTTTGAGAAATCCTGGTTGTGGAATATTAACAAGCCAGCTTTAGTTTCATTTATGCGAGATGATTATCATGGCAACTCCGATCTAAGCCTGGATAAGTCAGTGAGGAAAACTGTATTTGAGAAAACTGGAGTAAAAGTAAAAGGACCAATTAGATTATTAACACACCTCAGGTACCTGGGTTATTGTTTCAACCCTGTCAGCTTTTACTATTGCTTTGATGAGGAAGATTTAAAAGTTGATGTAATAATGGCTGAAGTTACCAACACTCCCTGGAACGAAAGACATTCCTACATAATAAACCAAAGAGATAGATCGGGAAATTCTAGTAATTTAAGGGCAGATCTTGAAAAAAAACTGCATGTTAGCCCCTTCTGGGGAATGGATCACCAATATGAGTGGGTGTTTACTCAGCCCAGTGAAAACCTTTTAGTGAATATGAAAAATTATAGACAAGGAGAAAAAGTTTTTGATGCCACCTTAACTATGAAGAGGTCACCTTTTACAAGAACTGGATTGATAAAGCAAGTGGCTAAATTTCCTCTTATTACATTTGCAGTAGTTTTCCGCATACATTGGCAGGCTTTTAAGCTTTGGTTAAAAAGAGCCCCCTTTTTTATTCATCCTAATAAGGCAAAATTACTAAGAGAAAATTAGGCGATGGGTTCCACAATGCAAGTAGATCATTTAGCTGAGAAATTAAAAAAACGAGGTAAAGTTAATTTCCTCGCCTCAATTTTTAAGAATGGCCTAAAAAAGAAGTTAAGTCACCTTAAAGAGGGATACCTAACGATTGAGGACGCGGATGAAAAATTTAATTTTGGAAACCCGCAATCAAATTTAAGAACTAATGTCATTATTCATTCTCAGGAGTTCTACGTGTTGACAGGTAGCGGTGGTGCCTTGGGTATTGCAGAAGCTTACATACTTGGATATTGGACTGCTGATGATGTAGTAATGCTCATGCGCATCATACTAAAGAATCGATCAATTCTTTTATCTTTAAACAATGGCATTACTAAGCTTTTAAGCCCTATAAATAAATTAATTCACAAAAGTAGGCAGAATACCATAAAGGGAAGTAAGGAGAATATCCTTGCTCATTATGATCTGAGTAATGATTTTTATAAACTATGGCTCGATCCTACCATGACCTATTCATGCGCATTTTTTAGTGAGTCTGATACAAATCTAGAAGCTGCCTCGATTGAAAAATTAGATCGCATATGCAGGAAGTTGAAACTTTCAGAGAGTGATAGCGTTCTAGAAATAGGAACTGGTTGGGGAAGTTTTTCTATACATGCAGCAAAAAATTACGGTTGCAAAATTACAACAACTACCATTTCTGACGAGCAGTATCATTATGCCAAAAAGCGGGTTGTGGAAGAAGGTATGGAATCAAGGATAAATGTTTTAAATAAAGACTATAGAACCCTAGATGGGAAGTTTGATAAAATCATTTCTATTGAGATGATAGAGGCAGTTGGTTATGAATATATTTCTGAGTATTTCATTAAGGTCTCATCACTTTTGAAACCGGATGGGCTTATGGCGCTACAAGGTATTACGTATAATGACCACAACTTTGATGTTTATAAAAATTCCGTTGACTTTATTAAAAAATATATTTTCCCTGGTTCATGTTTAATTTCAATTTCACAAATTATCGACGTTGTTAAGAAAAAAACGGATCTTTCAATGATCGATATGGAAGATATCACTCTTCATTATGTAAAAACTCTTAGTACCTGGAGAAAAAATTTTATTAAGGTAATGCCAGAGGTGAAAAAAATGGGGTATTCTCAAGCCTTTATCAACATGTGGGAGTTCTACTTTCTATATTGTGAAGCTGGTTTCACTGAGAGAAATATAGGAGATGTACAACTAGTATTTGCAAAATCCAAAGCAAGGGATTTGGAGGTGAAGTATTAAATGATTTCAAAAATGATTGAATTAGCAGAAAGGGGATACATACCAGACTATTTCATCAGACAGGGTATCGTCCAAAACTGTAAAAAAAGGTTGGATAATGAAGACGTATCGGATACGGAGAAAGTATCTACGAAAAAACAGAATTGGATTCAACAAATGAAAGAGAGTTCAATAGCTTTAGTGCCAGAAAAAGCAAATGAACAACATTATGAGGTTCCTCCTTCATTTTTTGAATATGTTTTGGGAAAACATATGAAATATAGCTCTGGATACTGGCCTGACGGCACTAACACCCTAGATGAATCAGAGGAGGCAATGTTAAGACTTAGCTTTGATAGAGCACAGCTATCAGATGGTGACTCAGTGCTTGAGCTCGGCTGTGGATGGGGTTCCTTCACTTGTTACATGGCGTCGAAGATGCCGAACAGCAAAATCACTGCTGTCAGTAATTCGAGAGATCAGAGAGAACATATATTACGCCGTTGTGATGAGCAGGGTTTGAAAAATATTGAGGTGATTACTGCGGATATGAATGAATTTGATACAAAAAACGACTTTCAGCGAGTTGTTTCTATTGAAATGTTTGAGCACATGAGAAATTATGAAAAGTTGTTGTCTAAAATATCTTCGTGGCTTTGTGATGGAGGAAAACTTTTCATACACATCTTCTCTCACCAATCAGTTGTATATCCATTTGAAAACCACGGTGCTGCCGATTGGATGGCTAGAGAATTTTTTTCCGGAGGTATGATGCCATCGCACGACCTCCTGCTGCATTTTCAAGAAGATATAAAAATTGATGACGTGTGGCGAATGTCAGGCAAGCACTATGAACAAACTTCCCTAGCATGGATAAAAAAAATGGACCACAATAAGGGTCCAATAATGGATATATTTACAAAGACATATGGTGATGATGCCAAGCTGTGGTTTCAGCGATGGCGAATATTTTTTATGTCATGCGAAATGTTATTTGGTTATAATAATGGATTAGATTGGGGAGTTTCCCACTACAGATTTAGCAAAAGATAGGACAATAATGATAATTTTAGTTTTCTTTTTTCTACATTGGTATCTCTCACTATTTTTTCAAACATTTTTTTTACATAGGTATGTATCACATAAAATGTTTGATATGAACCCATTCTGGGAGAAAGTGTTTTTTCTGCTAACATTTATATTTCAAGGTTCATCGTTTCTCCATCCCGCTGCATATGGAATAATGCACCGAGAGCATCATTCTCACGCGGATACTCCAAAAGATCCACATTCTCCAGTTCATCTAACAAGCATTGTATCTTTCAATGTGGCTACGGTAAGAGAATACAGAAAGCATGTTAATAGTTTAATGAGTGGTAAAAGATCATCAGCAGATTTACCAAGGTGGCTATTGTTAGAGAAAATAGGAGAGTCCCTCATTACAAGATTTGTATTTGTTTTGCTCTATGCTCTGTTCTATTTGGAGTTCGCTACTGCCCCTTGGCAATATGCACTGCTTCCTCTCAGCGTATTTATGGGGCCAATACATGGGTTTATAGTTAATTGGTTTGGTCACAAAAGAGGATACCGTAATTTTGATGATATAAGGGATAACTCTAAAAACACTCTTCCAATAGATTTCCTCATGATGGGTGAATTGTATCAAAACAATCATCATAAAAGACCGAATAACACGAATTTTGCATATAAGTGGTTCGAACTAGATTTTGGATTTGTTATAACATCATTGCTCAAGAAAGTTAGGATTATACACTAGATATGGTTCACTCCGTAAAAGATTATTTAAATGTTGTTATTACTTTCTCAATAGCTTACGTTGTTGCCTTAGCATGTTCAATTGGTGGTCCAGAGTACAATGGGTTTCCAATCATTTTAATTTGTATGCTTATTAGTTTTTTTATGCATTGGATAGCATTTATTCCATCCTTTTTTTTGAAAACAGAAAAATATTATGACATATCCGGAACGCTTGCTTACGTTTGCGTTATAGTCACTGCGCTGTTTCTGACAAAATCTGAATCAGGTGGAACATTAAATGTCCGTTCTGCAGTAACAATCGTTTTAGTTTTAATCTGGGCAATTAGGCTTGGCGTTTTTTTATTTTTCCGCGTTATAAAGGCTGGAGAGGATCGAAGATTTCGTGAAGTCAAACAAAAATTTGCCAAGTTTCTTGTTTGGTGGAGCATGTCTGCGTTATGGGTTTTCCTTACCACCGTTAATGCATTAGTGATGATTATTAATAATGTAGCCTATTATAATGATTATTATTTTCTAATTGGTTTACTCATTTGGTTGGGAGGGTTTGTATTTGAAGTTGTTGCTGATGAGCAAAAAAGAAGATTCAGATTACTCGATTCAAATAAGAGCAAGTTTATATCAACCGGGCTATGGAGTATTTCAAGACATCCTAATTACTTTGGAGAAATATTACTCTGGATAGGGATGGCTGTTATTGCTTTTCCGACTTTGAATGGTTGGCAAAACATAAGCTTGATTTCTCCCATTTTCATTTATTTTTTATTAACAAGGTTAAGTGGAGTAAACCTGCTTGAAAGTTACGCTGATGATAAATGGGGGTCCGATGAAAAATATCAAGAATACAAGCAAAGCACTCCAGTTCTAGTACCATTTTATAAAAATGCAAACCCATAAAGCGAAAATTCTTATTTTTGTCGCATTCTCGCTTACTGTATTTGACCAAATCATGGCAATCGAAACACCCAAATACAAACTAATCAAAAAAGAAAGTGGATTTGAAGTTCGAGATTATGGTCCAATGATTGTTGCCTCAACTAGTGTTGAGAGTAATTACTCAGACGCGGCATCAATTGGTTTTAGACGAATAGCTGGCTACATTTTCGGTGGCAATTCTGCAGGAATGAAGATTGATATGACAGCCCCAGTTATAACAAATACACCAGCGACTAGAGAAACCTATGAGATACAATTTATAATGCCATCCAAACATTCTTTTAAAGATTTACCGAAGCCAAGCGCTGGAAATGTTTCTATAAAAAATATTAATCTTGGTAAAACAGCAGTTCTAAAATTTGGGGGTTGGGCAACCAAGGATCGTGCAACTTATTATAAAAATAAATTAATTGATTTACTTGAATCCAGCGGATACGAACCAACCGGATCCTTTTTGGTTGCTCAATACAATTCTCCTTGGGCAATTCCTCCATTTAGAAAAAATGAGATAATTGTAGAAATCAATTAGAACAGTTTTCAAGTTTAATTCAATCACCATTTAATCGGACGGAAAAATAGATGCTTTATGAGCAGAAAGTCGTATTAAAAAACGTTAAGGTTTCAAATGTGATTAATTCCTTTCATAATAAGAGTTTTGTGAAGTTCTTAATACTTGCACAACCGGTTAAAATAATAAGCTGGGATGGAATTGAAGATGGTAAAGTAGCAATTTTTAAATTTTGGTTTTTTGGATGGAGAATCATGGAGGTTGTGCACCGCGGCTACACCAAAAGCGACCAATACCTATGTTTTGAGGATAATGGTCTTAAAATACCATTTGGGCTAACTACATGGAACCACCTCCATATTGTTGAAACTCAAAAAAATA
>CAJWHU010000045.1 GCA_913041325.1 uncultured Fidelibacterota bacterium
TTTCTCAGTTGCACTTTGGTCAACTTGTGATTCCTCAGGACTAGGCGGGCCAGTATCATCAGCAGACTTTACTTCTTTAGTTTTTTCTAATTTAAGAGTGTCTGCTGTAAGTATATCTTGCTCATTTCTTTTTTCTAACTCAAGAGTCTGGGGAGAAATTTCATCTTCTTGCGTAAAGGGTATGTTTGAGGAGGAATCTGGGCCAATTGATGTGGTGTCGATAAAAGTTTCTGGTATGCTACTAGTTTTTGGTTCAATTGGAACTGTTGTTTCCACTTGATTTGCATCTACCCTAGGGAGTCTAGGTTCTTTAGTTATTTTTGGCAATTTACCGCTGGGACCAAAAAGTGGTTCCTCAAGCGAAGCTCCTTGTAAAAGTCTTATTTTTAATTCCTCAGGAAACATTTCTTCAATAAGTCTGGAAAATAACACATCGGGCTCAACTGAACCTACTAAATCAAATTCAGTTGTCACCTTTTTTGATCTATTGGCTCTAACCACAACCTCTCCCCGTATGGACTGTAGGATACCTTGATCCATGAAAACAGCAAGAGACTGCGATGGAATTGAAGGTGTAGTAGAAGACAGATAAATACCTTTATAGGTAGAATCCCTATCTTCTTGAAATGTAAAACGAATCAATTTATCAGTGAAATCCATATCTAGGGAGTTTGGGAAACCTTCAAAAAAGTAATTTGGGAACTCAAAGAGCTTTGGATCAAATGATTCGGGTTGATAGGATTGGGATATTGAATCTTCCGTTGGCTTTATGGACATAAAAACAACATTGGTTTGTAAGTCATGGACCATTGTAAGGGTTGTAATGCTGTCTAGCCTAGCATCTCTCATTGAATATGCAAAGTCGTATACCTCCCCAGCATCCAAAGTTGAAAAGTCTGCTGATATACCATGCTGTAAATGTGTTGCATTGCCCATTGATGGAATTTGATTAACGGAAACTCCAAATGGGGCTTCACCATCAAAAACATATCTGTCTTTGCTATTCGAAACAGGCGTTATCGCTAAAACATAGTATAGATCTACACCTTCACTTTCATCAAAAATTTGAGAGGTGTCTTGATCGGTGTAATCATTTTTAAAATTTAAAACTGAATCTTTTGAAAAGGTTGAAATTTCAAAATCCATATCTGGTACAGATGGTTGTTCAGTTGAGTTTTCTACCTCTTCAGAAATATATTCACCAAGATTTAATTGCGTAAACCCCGCTTCATCTGCCCAACGGGCACTTTGCATGTCCTCATTCATCTTGGGAACTGAAATCAGATTTTTTTCATTTATTTCTACTTTTGGTGACTGGTCTTTTACGGTGCGTAAAAAGTCTGTGAGAGTTGGGCTTAATTCGGAATACCTATCAATCTTTTGTTCGTTTTTCTCTTCATACTTGTAAGATTTAAATTCATCTTCTGGTCGACTTGTTAATACAGCATCATATGTTAACTTTTTTGAATTTAATGTAGCAGGCGCATCTGGCAACACTGGTTCAGGGGGCAAAAGCGCAGGTTTCTCACTTCTTGTTTTTGATTTACTTGAAATTGTGGCAAGCCTTTGAAGTACATTGAGACTTGACCTTTTTTTAACAAGACTAAATAAATTAGGGGTATCGTTTATTGGGAAAGCCCCTTTACCTGAAAGATTTGTATTCGAAACTATTAGTTCTTGCTCTGCGATACTGATTAACAACACTTGATCAGTGGCAAATGGCACTAATAAACCTTCCATATCAGAAGTTTTTGATGAGAAAGGTTGAATACCGGCGCCTAATATATTTTTAGATTTTCCTATACTTATTGACTGTGTATAGCTCAACTCAAGCCCCTCCTTAAGCTCAAAAACCGCAGTTTTCAATTTCCCTTTTTCTGGAGATATAAGCGCAACATAATTTCTTTTTTCGTTGACGAAACCCCCAACATAAACAGCTCCATAGCCATTATTAATTATCGGGGCTGAAATAATTTTTGTGTTTTTAATCTTCGCAATATTATCACTTACATCAATATCAAACAGTAGTCCGCTTCTTATTGGAGAACCGAAAGAAACTGCTAATCTAAGATTGCCTCCAGATACTAGAGAAAGATTGGATGGTCTTATTGTGCTAAAATCAAGCAAGGGGCCACTGAGTGTTACTGGTATTTCTGAAAAACCGTTTTCGTTTCCTAGGAAAATATATACCCAATCTTCCATTTCTGCGGACGCGTACAAATCTGGGATAAGGATAATATCTGGATACATATCATTGTTAATATCAACTATCTCAGCATCAGCAAATTTGCCATTCTTAGGAATCGAGTATGACCAAATAGTGACGTTCTTATTATTTGCGCTAATCTCTACTAATGAAGCAGATGAAGATTTTGAATTAAGAACTAATAACTCAGAATTGCCATTTGAGTTAAGATCAAACGGTTGACTGACATGGAAACTCCCAGTACCAAATAAATTTGATAAGGAAATTATTCCAAGAACTAATAACTCTAAAAAGCGCATTTTAGCTCCTTATGAACAAACCTACCCTGTTGGGTTTTTAAACCAAATAAATACTATTTTAGGGGAGCAAAATACAGTTTCGAACTCCCTTACCTCGTTAAAACTTTATAAATATAGGATTATGTAACTATTATTACAAGTAAAAGACCCTCCGTATATTTTGTAAAAATTATTGAGTTTTAACTCGTATTTACTTTATAAATTGTAACTAAAACCTTAAGTTGATACATTACACTATGCGGAGAACTTCCATTATAATGAAAAAAATAGTTTTTTATACAATGGTTAATTCCTCAATTATTTTGGGGCAGTTTAGTTACCCTGCTGAAGATTTTTTAGGCGGGGGGATAGGATATAGCCCCATGTATATCAAATTGAAAGAAATTCCTGGCGCAGAAGCCCTGACTAGCGTTGGTCTTAATCCAGCCGATTTTAGCGACCCTTTTGTAATTCACGGGGGGGAGGGATTTGCCCATGTAACGGGAAGGTGGCGTATTGGTTCTTATGCCGGAATGGGAGGCTCCTCAATCAGTACTATCCCACTAATCAAATGGTATATAGATGATGACCCCACCAATGCCAATGGAAACCGGGGCTACCAGAATGAAGCACTAACTGATTATACAGGCGTTTATGATCCCTCTATAACAGCAAAGCTATCTTTCTTACTTGGAGCTGTGACGCTGGAGTACGTGATGCCCCTATTACAAGACTTAGAGCTATCATCCGGTGCGTTGTTTGGTCTAGGGAACGTTGGTCTTAGTTTAGAGCAAAAAAGCGGAGAAAACATAGGGTGGGGAGATGCATTCAGCAATGTCTATGGTGAATTTGTAGATGGATCACTGTATTACTCAGTGGATGGTAGCTTCGATGAGGATGACCCCATAACCCCATTGCCTGTCCCCGGGCTTCTAAGAGAAGTAGGTGCAACGTTTTTTAATTTTCAACCTTATGTGGCAGTAAAGTTTCAATTCTTGGAAAGATTCGGATTGAGAATAAGTGTTGGATACAACAAAGGCACAGTCAGGCAAGGTGGATGGAAACTTAATGGGCTAACGGCTATCAGTGACTCTCCTCAATCCACTTTAGAAGGAATTTCATTTCGTACAATGGGCTATATAGGTCTGTAGACTATATTTCTTGGGAAAAATGCTATACATATTCCGCCGCATGTGGCCACTGGTTGTATCCGGACTTGTAGGGTTTTTGATTGCTCTGCTTCTATTTTCACCAAAGTTATATTCCAGTAACCAAAATATATATAGGGTCATCAGAGAACGAATTGGAATCTTAAACCAAATTATAGGCTATGTAAACCACTTTTATTTTGACACCGTTGATATGGAAAAAGTAATGGATGGGGCATTTCATGGCCTGATGGAGGAACTAGACCCACACTCTACTTACATACCGGCTAAAGAACAAGAAAACATAAATGAATTGTTTAAAGGTAAGTTCCAAGGAATTGGAATCGAGTTCGACATTTTGGATGGCTTCATCACTGTCATCTCACCCATTCCGGATAGCCCGTCAGACATTGTTGGCCTTCTGCCGGGTGACAAAATCATTGCTATTGATGATTATGATGCATACAAAATAACAAAGAATGAAGTGTTTGAAAAACTTAGAGGGCGTAAGGGAACAGAAGTAAAAATTACAATTAGCCGGCTTGGAGCTGCTAAACCATTCGATGTAACAATTGTGCGCGATAATATTCCTATCTATAGCATTGGTGCAGCAACAATGCTTGATAATAAAACTGGCTATATTTTTCTTAGGAGGTTTTCTGCAACAACTGAAAAGGAATTTGTAAGTGCTGTTAATACATTGTTAGAAAAAGGTATGGAGAGACTTCTCTTTGATTTAAGAGGAAATAGCGGGGGGTTTCTAGAACAAGCAGCAGCTATATCAGATCAATTTATTACTACGGTAGACACCCTAGTTTATACCAAAGGAAAGATTAAAGAGTCAAATCAAGTTTTTAAAAGTACGCCAAGCAAAGGCAATAATACATTGTCTTTGATCATCCTAATCAACCGAGGATCTGCTAGTGCCTCCGAAATTGTATCAGGGGCAGTACAAGATCTAGATCGAGGTTTAATTGTTGGAGAAACTAGCTTTGGAAAAGGCCTTGTTCAACGCCAGCTCCCGCTTGATACTGGCTCAGCCATTCGGGTCACTATCGCAAGGTATTACACGCCATCTGGAAGGCTCATACAAAGACCGTTTGAAGACGGAAGTGACCTCGCTTATTACCAAGAACTCTACTCTGTTGATAGAGAGGAAAAAATTGACAGCTTAAAAGAATTGCGACCAAAATACAATACGAGGTCTGGGCGTGTTGTATATGGCGGCGGTGGCATTACTCCTGATATTTACATTCCATATGAAAATAAAATAAATGGTGAGACAATAAAGGTTTTAAGAAATGCAAAAAGACCATTTTTTAATTTTGCATCAAAAAAGACTGGGATTATTGATGGCAAATATAGCTCATTTATAGATTTTAAAAATAATTGGGAACCAAATGATAACATGATAAATGATTTTTTCAACTTTTTAGATGCAGACACTATAACTGTTAGCCGAGATTCTTTGATGTTAGATATTGATTACATAAAAAATCAGATCAAAAGTGAATTAGCGGGTTCTGTTTGGGGCAAAAATGAAAGTGCAAATATTAGGCTTTTATTTGACAATCAGGTTTTAGAAGCATTAAAACATTTTAACGAAGCAGATGCATTCATCGGATCTATAAATTAAATTAATAATAATTGAATTAAGCTATTTAATTATTTTTGAGTCAGTAAATCACATAATTAACGGAGTATATAATGGTATATTATTTTTTAGAAGGTGGGGCATTTATGTGGCCAATCCTATTAACGCTTATTTTTGGATTAGCTTTTGTCATTGAAAGAGCATATTCATTGATGATGTCTGGAGTTGACTCTCAAGCTTTTTTTGACAAAGTCAGTAAATCTATATCCGAAAGCGGTGCAGAAGCAGCGGCTGAGGTATGCAAACAAGAACAAGGGCCTGTATCTGTGATATTCCAGGCTGGTCTTTCTAAAATGAGTAGAGGAATTGATGAAGTAGAAAAAGCGATCCAGAATGCTGGTGCTATTGAAATGGCATTTTTAGAAAAAAATATGATTTGGCTAAATGCTGTTATTACAATTGCCCCTATGCTTGGTTTTACAGGTACTGTTGTTGGTATGATAGCAGCTTTCGATGCTATAAAGGCGGCAAATGATATATCGCCAGCAGTAGTAGCCGGAGGTATTTCTCAGGCTCTACTAACAACTGCATTTGGCCTTGTTGTCGCGATGATAATCCAAACTTTTCAAAATGTTTTTGTTGCTAGAATCGATAAACTTGTTCTTGATATGGAAGAGCAATCAATCAAGATAGTGGATTATTTACAAGAAGTCGAAAATAAATAACAGATTTATCCAGTGGCAAGAAAACGAAAATTTAAAAGCAGTGAAATTCCTACATCCTCAATGGCTGATATAGCCTTCTTGCTCCTGATTTTTTTCTTAGTAACTACTACAATAGATACAGATAAGGGGCTTGGAATTGTTTTACCACCTCCTGGTGATATGGAAATAGAAATAAGGAAAGAAAATATTTTGAACTGCCTTATTAATTCTCAAGGTAAAGTATTATTGGATGAAGAGCCAACTAGCGTTGAAAAAATTCACAGAATTGTTGGCGAACGATTACGATCCAATGACAAATTAATTGTCTCAGTCAAAGCTCATCCAAAAACTGCTTACAGTGACTATGTAAAAGTTATAGACCAGTTAAAAATGGCCGATGCTAAAAGAATATCAATAGCAAACAGCAATTAAAAATGAAATTTACAAAAAAAACTAAAATCTCGAGTGAAATACCTACCGCATCCATGCCAGATATTATATTTATGCTTTTGGTCTTTTTTATGGTTACGACAGTTCTAAAAGAATATTCTGGGTTACCAGTCAATCTCCCAAAAGCAAAGAGAATAGAAAAACTGAAATCAAAAAGACACACTGTCCAAGTTTGGGTTTCCAAAGAAGGGCTAATTTCAATTGATGATCGTTTAATGGGAGTTGATGACGTGTCTCTCGTGATGTATGATAAGCGTATTGCAGATCCTCAAATAGTAGTCTCCCTCAAAGGCGATGAAGATGCTGAAATGGGATTAGTCTCAGAGATTCATGAGAATCTTCGCAAAGTAGAAGCTCTGAAACTGAATTACTCTTCAAAAACATTAGTTGACTAATGAACATATCTAATCAACTAAAAACACGGTATCCTGTTATAGTGCGAATAACTGCAATTATCGGGATTTCACTAATAATTTTAAATTTTCTGCTTTTTCCAAGATTTACCAATTCTGTTGAATTTGAGGATATAGAGCAAATAATTATTGAAAACATCGACATACCCCAAACTCAGCAAATCGATAATACACCTCCTCCAGCAAGGCCATCTATACCTGTTCCATCGGACGACGAGGACATTGCTGAAGACCTCACATTAGATGAACTAGATTTTGATGATTTTTCTAATCTCGATGCACCACCACCACCACCATCAGGACCCAAAGTTGTTTTCATCCCGTATGATGACCCGCCAACGGCAATGACCCCTATAAGGCCAATATACCCAGAGATTGCACAAGAAGCCGGGATTGAAGGGGTGGTTATAGTCCAGGCCTTTATCGATGATAAAGGTAGAGTCAAAGAAACTTTAATTTTAAAAGGGGTTCCAAATACTGGTCTGGATGAGGCTGCAATGGAAGCAATCAGAAAAACGAGATTCAGACCTGCAAAACAACGAGAACGATCTGTGGGAGTTTGGATTTCAATCCCAGTTAATTTTAAACTAAAGTAAGATCACGTTTTTTTAAATAATGGGTCATCCTTTAATATTGGATAAGTTGTATTCTAAATTCATTCTTCTAATATACTGAAGCGATATCTCTTTAGGGCATTCAGCTTCACAGGCACCCGTATTTGTACAATGCCCAAAACCTTCTTCATCCATTTTAGATACCATTTTCTTTGCCCTCTCTTCTCTCTCTGGCTGACCTTGAGGTAAAAGTGCTAGCTGTGATATTTTTGCTGATACAAACAGACTAGCTGAGGCATTTTTACATGATGCAACACAGGCCCCACATCCTATACATGCAGCAGCGTCAAATGCCTCCTCAGCAACACTTTTCGGGATAGGTATTGCATTACCATCTGGTGCGCTACCAGTGTTGACTGAAACATAACCACCAGATTGAATGATTCTGTCAAAAGAGGATCTATCAACTACCAAGTCTTTTATGACAGGGAATGCTTTTGCTCTCCAAGGCTCGATTGTAATGCTTTCACCGCTCTTAAAATGACGCATGTGTAATTGACAAGTTGTAGTACCTCTCATCGGCCCATGCGGTCTTCCATTAATAACCATAGAGCACATTCCACATATTCCTTCTCTACAGTCATGATCAAAAGCAACCGGTTCTTTGCCTTCTTCTACTAATCTCTCATTTAATACATCTAGCATTTCAAGAAAAGACATGTGGGTATTGAGATTGTTTAACTCATATGACTTAAAGCTCCCAGATTCATTTGGAGATTTTTGTCGCCATATATTTAATGTAAGTTTTAAATCCGCCATTTTATTTATAACTCCTTTGAGTTGGGGTCACAGTCTTAAAATCTAAATCTTCTTTGTGTAAAATAGGTGGCCTATCAACACCCTTAAACTCCCATGTGGACGCAAAAGCATAATTTTCATCATCTCTGCGAGCCTCGCCTTCTTTTGTTTGATACTCTTCCCTAAAATGCCCCCCACAAGATTCTTCTCTTTCCAAAGCATCTCTCATCATTAGTTCTCCCAACTCAAAAAAATCTGCTACCCTACCCGCTTTATCTAGTTCAGGATTGTACGTTATATCATCACCAGGAACCTTTACATCTTTCCAAAAGTCCTCACGGAGAGACTTAATACTTGAAATAGCATTATTCAAGCTAGTTTTATTTCTTGACATACCACAGTAATCCCAAACAATTTTTCCAAGATCCCTATGAAAACTTTCTACGGATCGACTTCCTTTGTTTTGAAGCAGAGATTTATTTTTTTCTACTGCAATATTTTCAGATTCAGAGAAAGATTCGTGAGAGGTGGGAATTGGTTTTGTTTGAATATCTTCTGATAAATATTTGCCAATTGTGTATGGCAACACAAAATATCCGTCGGCTAATCCTTGCATTAAAGCTGATGCCCCTAATCTATTTGCTCCATGATCTGAGAAATTACATTCTCCAATTGCATACAAACCTGGAATGGTTGTCATCAAATCGTAGTCAACCCACAGTCCGCCCATAGTATAATGGACCGCTGGAAAAATTCGCATCGGTGTTTCATAAGGATTATCACCAGTTATTTTTTCGTACATAGCAAATAGATTCCCATATCTTGCAGATACAACATCCCTGCCCAATCTTTTTATCGCATCTTCAAAATCTAGATATACTGCTAAACCAGTATCGCCTACACCAAAACCTTGATCGCATCTCTCTTTAGCCGCCCTAGATGCAACATCTCTAGGCACGAGGTTACCGAATGCTGGATATCTCCTTTCTAAATAGTAGTCTCTCTCTTCTTCAGGGATTTGGGTTGGAGGTCTTTTATCTCCTTTTGTTTTAGGAACCCAAATCCGACCATCATTTCTTAACGACTCAGACATTAGGGTTAGCTTAGACTGGTAATCTCCAGATACTGGTATACAAGTCGGATGAATTTGGGTAAAGCATGGATTTGAAAAAGCAGCGCCCTGCTTGTAAGCTTTCCATGCAGCCGTAACATTGCTTCCCATAGCATTTGTTGAAAGATAATAAACGTTACCATAGCCACCAGTGGCTAGCACTACTGCATGCCCAAAATGCCTTGTAAATTCACCAGTCAAGAGGTTTCTAGCGATAATGCCTCGTGCTTTACCATCTATTTTGACTACATCAATCATCTCATGTCGGTTATACATCTCAATATTTCCTTTGGAAATTTGTCTACTTAAGGCGCTGTATGCGCCAAGTAGAAGCTGTTGCCCCGTTTGCCCTCTAGCATAGAAAGTCCTAGAAACCTGAACACCACCAAAAGATCTATTATCTAGAGTTCCTCCATACTCTCTCGCAAAGGGAACCCCTTGAGCCACACATTGGTCAATTATATTTGAGCTGACCTCGGCCAACCTATAAACATTCGCTTCACGAGACCGATAGTCACCCCCTTTTATAGTATCATAGAAGAGCCTGTAAACCGAATCTCCGTCGTTTTGATAATTTTTTGCTGCATTTATTCCGCCCTGAGCAGCTATTGAATGTGCTCTTCTTGGGCTATCTTGAAAACAAAAAGATTTAACTCTATATCCCATTTCTGCAAGAGAGGATGCAGCTGACGCACCAGCCAGTCCTGTTCCAACGACGATGACTTGAAGGTGTCTTTTATTTGCTGGACTTACGAGGGGCACGCTGGATTTATAATTTTCCCATTTATCCTCAAGAGGCCC
>CAJWHU010000046.1 GCA_913041325.1 uncultured Fidelibacterota bacterium
ACAAGCTTCGATCTTTCTTGACAGCATTAGGAATAATCATAGGGGTATTATCTGTTACACTAATGGGAACGCTAATATCTGGACTTGATAGATCATTTGAAAGTAGTATGTCTTGGCTTGGAAAAGACATACTATATGTAAGTCGTTATCAATGGTTCAGCGATATGGATTGGTGGGAAGTAAGGAACAGGCCAAGAATGTTACCAGAGTATGTTGAAAAGATTAAAGAGAGGTCGAATTACGCCTTAGCAGTAGCACCAGTTATGCAACGAGGTGCCTCTTTATCATACAAAACAAAGAAAACGCGTACTGAAATATTTGGAACAAGTGAAGACTATATGCGAACAATAAGTACTGATATCGCATATGGGAGGTTCTTCACAAAAAATGAAGATCGCTCTGGATCGCGGGTAACAGTGATAGGAGATGGTATTAAAGAGGCTTTTTTTGGTGATCAAAACCCTATTGGTAAGCATATCAAAATAGACGGAATGAAATTCAGGGTAATTGGAGTTTTAGAAAAACAAGGGAAATTCTTGGGTCTTTTTAGCATTGATAAGCAAGCGGTTCTTCCACTTGGCGCATATAAAAGAATATTCTCTAAAAGAGGTTGGATGAGGCTCAGTGTGAAAGTTCCACCGGAAAAAATAGACGAAGGTTTAGATGAGGTAACATCTGTTATGCGACATATACGAGGTTTGAAGCCAAATGAAAAAAATGATTTTGCCATAAACCAGACCAAGGCTTTTGAAAAGCAATATACCACTTTAAAAATTGCTATAGGAGGCACTGGTATTTTTATCACACTACTATCGCTTGTTGTAGGGGGGATTGGTATAATGAATATAATGTTTGTCTCTGTGAAAGAGCGAACCAGAGAGATAGGGGTCAGAAAAGCCATTGGGGCTACAAGCCGTATCATAATGGGGCAATTTTTGATGGAAGCGGTTGTAATCTGTCTATTTGCAGGTTTTATAGGCATACTTTTAGCGTACTCGCTTAGTTTTATAGTCAATATGTTTTTCCCCTCTACCCTGCCCTTTGGGCTTTCTGTAGCTGCGATGTTAATGAGTTTAGTTGTTGGAGTTCTTTCTGGACTTATTCCATCATATCGTGCTGCAAAACTCGACCCAATTGATTCGCTTAGATACGAATAAAAAATGCAATCACGTAATTTAAAGAGCATATTGAAAGAAAGTTTTTGGATGGCTACTGATTCTATCAGGAAAAACAAGCTTCGATCATCGCTAACCCTATTAGGTATAAGCAT
Source organism: uncultured Fidelibacterota bacterium (assembly GCA_913041325.1). The sequence continues at coordinate 1,271 of CAJWHU010000046.1, forward strand.
AGGTGTGTTCTCGGTCATCAGTGTTATGACTGCAATAAGGACATTGGAATCATCCGTCGAATCAGGGCTAAACGTATTTGCAACTAATACTTTTGTAGTTCAAAAAACTCCTGAATTCAATTTTGGTGAGGATAGGAAAAAATATCGTAACAGAAAAAATATAACTTATGAACAATATAAAAAATTAAAAAGCAGAGCAAAACTCCCACTTTTAATTAGCCCCGCAGATGGTACATCCATAAGAAACGTACATTACAGAGGTAAAAAATTAAAAAATAGTGTTGATGTCTTTGGTGGTGATGAGGGGACTATAAGGTTTTATAATACTTTTCTGGAAGATGGAAGGAACTTCATAGATGATGACATACATTTTTCAAGAAATGTTTGTGTTCTTGGTATGGATGTTGTAGATCAGCTGTTCCCTTTTGAAGATCCTATAGGAAAAAAAATAAAAATTGAGGGACTGGGATATCATGTTATTGGTGTAACCGAAAGGCAGGGTGAAGCCTTTGGAGAGTCTAAAGACAACTATATCGGTATTCCAATTACAACCTTTATCGAAAAATTTTCTAATAACTGGAGCAGTATAAGAATTCATATCGAGTCGCTTAGTGAGGAATTATATACTAAGACCCAAGATGAAATCATTGGTCACTTAAGAGCAATTCGTAAGGTTACACCGGGTCAAGAAAATGATTTTGAGATTATAACTAATACAGAAATGATAGAACAATTCTCCGTCTTTACAGATGGGATTAAACTGTTTGCCTTATCTGTAAGTATTATCGCCTTGGTTGTTGCAGGAATTGGCATAATGAATATAATGCTCGTATCTGTAACAGAACGGATCAAAGAGATTGGTATTCGAAAAGCAATTGGTGCAACGAAAAATGATATCCTGGCCCAGTTTTTGATGGAAGCTGTGTTTTTAAGTCAATTTGGAGGTATTGTTGGCATTATCCTTGGCGTTTCTGGTGGTAATATTGTCTCAATCTTGTTTAACATTCCCACCGTAATACCTGTTGATTGGGTATTAATTGGGCTGATAGTATGTTCCGCGATTGGTATTAGTTTTGGTATATATCCTGCATGGAGAGCAGCTCAATTGGACCCTATTGAATCAGTAAGGTTTGAATAGCTTAATATGCGTAGATGGTTATGCTGTCCTTTGTTTTTCAACTGAATTAAATTTCAAAATAATTAATTACCAATTTGGTTATGTTAAACAGTAAACCTTTAAGCAATGTAAAATGAATATTGGTGTTATACCCGCCCGATTAGGATCCAGTCGTTTTCCTAAAAAAATACTAGCAGATTTAAATGGGAAACCCCTAGTAGTTCACACAGTAGAAAATGTTATGAAGGCCAAAAAGTTGGACAAAATCCTATTGGCAATTGATTCCGAAGAAACTCAAAGCGCATTAGAAAAATATAATTTTGATATTATCATGACCTCAAAAGATCACGTGTCTGGAACTGATAGAGTAGCTGAAGTAATCGATAGAATTAGCGAGGCTAGAATCATTATAAACATCCAGGCTGATGAACCATTAATCGACCCAAAGATCATTGATTCTTTAGTTGATTCATTCAAAGATAATAATGTACAAATGTCCACTGCAGTGAGCACCAGGCTAACTGTCAGTGATCTTCTAAACCCCAATATTGTTAAGGCGTTGATAGACCAAGATAAAAATGCAATTGAGTTTAAACGCAATATCTTTGATGTTGAAATTGGTGGTGTATACCGCCACATTGGAATTTATGGGTTTACCAGACTGGCCCTGTCTCAGTTTGTTAGTTTATCTCCCTCCTCAAGAGAGTTGCATACCAGTTTAGAGCAGATAAGAGCTTTAGATAATCATATCCCCATACGAGCAGTTATTTGTGATTATGATTCTTGCTCGGTAGATATAATTGAAGATTTAAAAAAAGTTTCAAAAATTATGAGTGCAAGGGTATCTCATGGTAAAGAATAGAGATAGTAAATATATCTTTGTTGTCGGGGGTGTAATGTCTGGACTGGGCAAAGGGATTGCAGCTTCATCAGTAGGATACTTGTTGAAACAGGCAAATATTGATGTTACGATTATAAAGTTAGACCCCTACTTAAATGTTGATCCTGGCACTATGAATCCATATCAGCATGGAGAAGTTTTTGTACTAGATGATGGCTCAGAGACTGACCTTGACTTGGGTCATTATGAAAGATTTATTGATGTTAATATGACAAACTCTAATAATGCAACGGCTGGTCAGGTCTACAGCAAAGTGCTAGAGAAAGAAAGGAAGGGAGAGTACTTAGGCCAGACTGTGCAGGTGATTCCACACGTCACTGACGAAATAAAAAGTTGTATCAGAGCATTAAATTATCCCAAAAAACATGACGTAATTATTTGTGAGGTGGGTGGAACAGTTGGAGATATAGAGAGCCTTCCATTTATGGAGGCAATTCGTCAACTGTCAATTGAAGTAGGTTATCATAATTATATGATCATCCATGTTACACTTCTTCCATATGTTATTGCAAGCGGTGAGCTAAAATCAAAACCAACACAGCACTCAGTAATGAAGCTTCGCGAGATTGGTCTCTCACCGGATATGATTTTATGCCGATCAGAGCACCCGATAGAACAATCTGTGAGAGATAAAATAGCATTGTTTTGCAATGTAAGAGCAGATCACGTTATAGAAGGAAAAGATGTTGAAAGTATATACGAGGTACCTTTATCTATGCACGAACAAAATGCGGGAGCATTGATAAAAGAACGATTAAAAATAAATAGTGTATCAAAATTAGATGACTTAAAGAAGTTTATAAACATCTATAAAAAGCCTAAAAGTGAGATAAAAATAGCACTCTGTGGTAAATACACAGAACTAATGGATTCATATAAGAGTGTTCTCGAAGCATTTGTACACGCTGGGGTTGAAAATAATGTAAGGGTTCTTGTTGAATGGGTCAAAACGGAAAAAATAAGAAGCATTAAATCTGCAAAAAAAAGTTTTATGGGGGCTAACGGAATTTTAATATTGCCCGGTTTTGGTTTGAGAGGAAGTGAGGGGAAAATTTTATCATCAAGATACGCTCGAGAAAATAATATTCCATTTCTAGGTATATGTTTAGGCATGCAATGTGCGGTTATAGATTTCGCTAGAAATGTTTGTAAACTGAAGGGTGCCAATTCAACAGAATTTGATAAAAACACAAAATACCCTGTTATCGATCTTATGGAATCCCAAAGAGCAATCAAAATTAAAGGCGGAACTATGAGACTTGGTGCCTACGACTGTGAAATAAAAAAAGGTACAAAGACTTATTTAGCCTATAAGCAAATTAAAGTATCTGAAAGACATCGTCACAGGTATGAGGTTAATAACCGTTATAGAAAAAACTTTGAAAAAAATGGTCTAATTTTTTCTGGAATAAATAAAGATCTGGGTGTAGTCGAGGCAATAGAGATAAAAGATCACCCATGGTTTATCGCTGGTCAGTTTCACCCAGAATTAAAAAGCAGAGTCAATAAAGCACATCCGTTATTCCGAGATTTCATTGCAGCCTCTAATAAATATACCTAATGAACACTGTTTCCATTAATGATATAATTATTGGTGACGAGAGTCTTACTCTGATTGCTGGTCCTTGCGTTATTGAAAGTCTCGATCATGCTCAAAGAATGGCTTTTGATATCAATGAAATTGCTAATAAAGCTGGAATCAAGTTTATATATAAAAGCTCATTTGATAAAGCGAACCGATCCTCAATAACTTCATTTAGAGGTTTGGGAATTGACAAGGGGTTGGGCATTCTTCAAAAAGTAAAAGATGAAGTAGGCATTCCAGTACTTACAGATATTCATTTGCCTGAGCAGGCAGAAATAGTAGCGGAAGTTGTTGACGTAATCCAAATTCCAGCATTTTTGTGTAGGCAAACAGATCTCCTAATCGCTGCTGCAAAAACTGGCAAGGTCATTAATGTAAAAAAAGGTCAATTTTTAGCACCTTGGGATATGAGCAATGTTGTATTCAAGCTCGAAAAAAGTCAATGTCAAAAAATATTATTAACTGATAGAGGTACCCAATTTGGATACAATAATCTTGTAGCTGATATGAGATCAATACCTATCTTACAAAAATTTGGATATCCTATCATATTTGATGCTACACATAGTGCTCAATTACCAGGCGGTGAGGGCAAAACATCTGGAGGTAATCGTGAACTGATACCGACTCTAGCTAAATCTGCTGTAGCCGCTGGTTGCAACGGTATATTCATGGAAGTACACGATGATGTTAAAAATGCAAAATCAGATGCATCCACCCAATGGCCACTAGAAAGTCTTAAAAAACTACTTGAGGACTTATTAAAAATAAAAAAAGCTGTATTATGAAGATCAATTTTAATGATATTAATTTATTAATATCAGACGTTGATGGGGTATTGACTGATGGTGCTATTTACCTAGGCAATGATGGCATTGAATTAAAAAAATTCAATGTCTTGGATGGTGCAGGAGTTGCAATAGCAAGAGCAGCAAACTTAAAAATTGCTCTAATTTCAGGCAGGTATTCCTTAGCGACAGAGCGTAGGGCCAAGGAATTAGATATTAAAGATGTATATAATGGATCATTAAATAAAATACCAGCTTATGATGAATTAAAAAGAAAATATTCCCTGGGTGACGAAAACATAGCTTATATCGGAGACGATTTGATTGACTTGCCTGTAATGGAAAAAGTAGCTCTCCCAATAGCGGTAGCTAATGCTGTAAACGAGGTAAAAAAAGTTTCCAAGCATGTGACAACTAATCCTGGCGGTGAGGGTGCTTTTCGTGAGGCAGTTTTGTGGATCCTAAAAGGGCAAGATCGTGCAGAGCTTGTTTACAATATTATGAAGGAAGAAATACTAAAACGTTAAAATAATGAATGTATTGGTGTATTCACTATTTTTGATATTATTTTCTTGTTCGGAAGAACCGATTCAAAAACTTCAATCAAGAGAGGGATTGCCTGACCAAGAAAGCTGGGGTGTTAATATTATTTTAACAGATCAAGGTATCGTGCGTGCTAAGGTGCAATCTGGACATTTAGAAAAGTATAATGAAAAAGAATTTATTATGCTTGATAGCAGTGTTTATGTTGACTTTTATGACAAAAATGAAATCCATACATCTGTTCTAACTTCAGATGTTGCTGAAATTAACCAAAACTCAAATGATATGATAGCAAGAGGCAATGTAGTTGCAAAATCTGACAGCGGTATTACTTTGTATTCAAAAACATTATTATGGAGTTCAAGAGATGAAAAACTAAAAACCCAAGAAAAAATAATGATCACTACGCTTGATAGAGACACGTTATATGGCATAGGATTTGAATCCGATTCTGATTTGAAAAATTGGAAAATATTAAGCCCCTCTGGTGTTACAAGTCGAGTTTTAAATTGAAAATAAAAAGCAATACTTTGAGTGCAAGAGGATTGCATAAAATATATGGCAAACGTTCAGTAGTGAAGGAAGTTGACCTAGAATTATGTAAAGGAGAAATTGTTGGACTCCTCGGTCCAAACGGTGCAGGCAAAACCACGTCGTTTTATATGATAACAGGTATGATTAAACCAACCTTCGGAGATATATACTTGGGCGATATAAACATTACAGATGCACCTATGTATAAAAGGGCTAGAAAGGGGATTGGTTATCTTGCTCAGGAGCCATCAATTTTTGGTAAGTTAACTGTTGAGAACAATTTAAAACTAGTATTAGAAATGAGGAATGATTTAAGTTTGGAAGAACAACAAAGTAAGATGCAAACTCTCTTAGATGATCTTTCAGTAAGCCATTTGTCTGATAGCAAAGGGCACACATTATCTGGTGGTGAGAGAAGAAGGGTAGAAATAGCTAGGTGCTTGTGTATGGATCCAGATTTTGTTTTATTGGATGAGCCATTTGCGGGTGTTGATCCTATTGCTGTGGAAGAGATTCAAACTATAGTTCACTCACTAAAAGACAAGAATATTGGTGTATTAATTACGGATCATAACGTAAGAGAGACTTTATCAATAACAGATCGTTCATATCTATTATTTGATGGGCAAATTTTAAAATCCGGAACCTCTGAATTTCTCGCGAATGATGCAGAAGCCCGCCGTTTATATTTAGGCGAAAAGTTTAAGTTAGATTAGTGCCAACCTCTTTAAAACAACTTCAAACCCAAAAACAAAAACTTGCTCCAAGACAGATTTTGCAAGCGCGATTATTACAATTAAGTTCAATTAATTTAGAGCAAGCAATAGTTGAAGAGCTAGAACAGAATCCACTTTTGGAGCAGGTAGAGCCCGAGGACCAGCAAATAGATGAAAAAAAGGATGACAGTCCAATTGATGATATTGATGTTTCTATGGAAGATATGTATAGTGATGAGTCTACCTATTATCTATCAGAGCAAAAAAAAGAAATGCCGCTACCAGAGAGGCGCAATCTTTTGGAAGATTTGATTGATCAGTTAAAAGATTCAAATATGACTGAACTTGAAAAAGAAATATCTGAAGAAATTATTTGGAATACCAACGAAAGGGGTTTCTTAGATACCGATCTTATATTAATTGCTGACAGATTTGAATTATTGGAAGAAGAAATTGAACCAATTCTACAAAAGGTTCAGAGGCTGGATCCTAAAGGTGTTGGGTCAAGAAATTTAAGAGAGTGTTTAATGATTCAATTGGAGGCCAACAATAGTTCTCTGGCATTTAATTTGGTTGATAATTATTTTGAAGATTTTATGCATAAACGTTATGAGAAAATTATTTCTAAATTACAATGTTCAAAAAAAGAGCTACACGATGCTATTGCAGAAATTTCATATTTAAACCCTCATCCTGGTGAGGGCTATAGAGATAAATTTCAAACTGTTATACCAGATTTAATTATTGTTGAAGAAAATAATGATTGGGTTATTACCACAAATGATGGTGGCATCCCTGAATTGAGAATTAGTCAAGACTATGAACACAAATTAAATGGCAACGCTTTAAGCAAAGATGCAAAGAGATTTATAAAAAGTAAAATGGATTCAGCTAATTGGTTTATTGAAGCTATTCAACAACGCAGAAGCACCCTAGTTCACGTAATGCGGTCGATAATCAAGTTCCAGCCTGAATGGTTTGGAGGTGACACAGAATATTTGAGACCACTAAAATTACAAGATATTTCAGATGAAATCGGTATGGATATCTCAACAATAAGTAGATCTACTCGAGGGAAATATGTTGATACACCCTACGGCATTTTTGAGTTGAAACATTTTTTTACAGACTCAATTAAATTGAATGATGGTCTTGAAATAGGTACATATGTAATCAAGAGGTCTCTAGACAAAATAATAAATTCCGAAAATAAACAAAAACCCTTAAGCGATGATGAACTAGTGATTGAGCTAGATCAGAGAGGATATAATCTAGCAAGAAGGACGGTTGCAAAATACCGCGACCAACTAGGGTATCCGGTTGCTAGGTTGAGAAAAGAAATATAAAGGAGAAAATATGGCTGCACGCAGAGTAATGGTTGGAGATCAAGAAGTAGAAATTCCTGATTTTAATTTTAAGATTGTTCCAATTCTTTTGATACTATTTACTATATGGTTTTTATATGTTACTGTCTACAGTGTTGGGCCCGATGAAGTAGGAGTAATAAGAACCTTTGGGGCACACACCAGGGTTGAAGGATCAGGTATTAATATAAAATTTCCAGCACCAATTGAAACGGTTATCAAACCAAAAGTTACAGAAGTTAAAAGGATTGAAATAGGTTTTAGAACTCTTAAAAACGGACAATATCGTACTGTAGAGAAAGAAAGTTTGATGCTAACTGGTGATGAAAATATTGTAGATGCTGAAATGATTGTACAATATAAGATAAAAGATCCAGTCGATTATTTGTTCAAGATCGTTGCACCTGAGCTTACAGTCCGTGAGGCCGCTGAAGCAAGTTTACGAACCGTAGTAGGCAGAAATATGATTGATGAGACTCTCACAACAGGAAAGTTTGTAATACAAGAAGAAACTAAATTACAATTACAATCAATTTTAGACAAATATCAATCAGGTATTCATGTTGTTGCTGTCCAGTTGCAAGATGTGTCCCCACCTAAAGAGGTTATAGGTGCTTTTAAGGATGTAGCTTCTGCGAAGGAGGACAAAAACAGGATGGTGAACCAGGCAGAAGGTTACAGGAATGATGTCATTCCTAAGGCAAGAGGTGAGGCTGAAGCAATGATTAGGGATGCTGAGGGTTTTAAAGAGTCTAGAATTAAACGAGCAGAGGGAGACGCAGCAAAATTCACTACCATTTTAAAAGAATATAATAAAGCGAAAAGCATTACTGAAAAGAGGCTCTATTTAGAAACGATGGAAAAGGTTTTGCCTGATATTGAAAAAATAATAGTGCCAGATAAAAATAGTGGCAACATGCTTAATTTATTAAATCTAAATACCGGTAAGGTTAAAGGAGTAGAAAAGTAATGAAAAATTATATTCTAATTCTGGGTGCTATTTTAATTGCATTCGTTTTGTCCACCATTATTATTGTTGATGAAACTGAGCAAATGGTAATTTTGCAATTTGGTAAACCTGTTCGCACAATTAAAGAACCAGGTCTTAACTATAAACTTCCTGCGCCATTTCAGACCTCTAATTCATTTGAAAAAAGGCTTTTAGAGTATGATGTTCCGCCTGAAGAGGTTTTGAGTAAAGATAAAAAATCTCTTATAATGGATAATTACGTGA
>CAJWHU010000047.1 GCA_913041325.1 uncultured Fidelibacterota bacterium
GAGTGGTCATCGTTAAATAGCTTGCCTTGGCCATTTCTAATTGCATTGCTTTCAGCAGCTACGATGACAATTGGTAATTTGGTTGCAATTCAACAGCAAAGCGTGAAAAGAATGCTGGCATATTCTAGCATCGCTCACGCTGGATATATGATGATGGCCATTCCAGTAATGTCTCAATCTGGTATATATGGAATTATGATTTATTTATTCATGTACATGCTCATGAATCTTGGTGCTTTTTTTGTTGTAATGTATGTCCAAGATAAATTTGATGGTGAAAACTTTGACGCTTTTAATGGTTTAGGATGGAAGATGCCTTTGTTAGGAATTTCAATGACTTTGTTCATGGTTGCGCTTACCGGACTTCCACCAACATCTGGTTTTGTTGGTAAGTTTTACATTTTTGCTGCCGTTATCGAAGCTGGAAATCAATATTATTGGTTAGCATTTGTGGGTGTCATTAACAGCGTTGTTTCATTGTACTACTACATTAAAGTGGTAAGACACATGTATTTTGAGGGGGAAAGAAGTGATATTGTGTCGTTACCGGAGTCAAAATTAACAACATCACTTGTGCTTGTCCTTGCTCTCCCAACTTTTTTCTTAGGTTGGTATTTTAGCCCACTAGTTGAGTGGGCTAATAATTCACTTAATTTCTTTTTGGGTATTTAAAAGTTAGAGGAATACAAACTTTGGCTGACATTAACATAAAAAAAGGGCATGACATACAAATTAGTGGTAAACCTGAATTACTTGTTTACCCTTTGCAAAAAAGTAAGACTGTTGCCATAAAACCATCTGAGTTTAGAGGTATTAAGCCAAAATTGTTGGTCAAAGAAGGTGATGAGGTAAAAATTGGTACTCCTATTTTTTATCATAAATCTAATCCTGATCTGAAATTCCCATCTGTTGGGTGCGGAGTAGTTGAGAAAATTCAAATTGGACCTAGGCGATCAATAGAAAAAATAATTATAAAACTATCTGATAAAGAAAATTGCGAGAATTTTAAATCATATAGATTGCACGAGATCAATACCCTCTCTAGAGAAGATATAGTCGAAAGTTTTATCGCAGGATGTTTATTTCCATTTATAAGACAAAGACCTTTCAACAAAATACCCACTAAAATAGAATTTCCTAGAGACATATTTATATCTGGCATCAATACTGCTCCGCTATCAGTGGATCTTGACTTAGCATTACAAAGAAAGCAGTCTCAATTTCAAGCTGGTATATTTGCTTTGAACAAGCTGACCGATGGGAATGTGCATATTACCTATTCTGAAGATACTGTATCTGATACAATGCTAGAAACCAAGGGAGCTGTACATCATACTATTTCTGGTCCACATCCTGCTGGCAATATAGGTATTCAGATTCACCATATAGCACCACTGAACTTAAAAGATATTGTTTGGACTTTAAATGCTCAAGATGTAGTTAGAATTGGAACTTTCTTTTTAACAGGTGAGTTAGATGTTTCTAATATTACAACAGTAGTTGGGCCTTCTATAAAAAAACCTGCGCATTATATATCACGCATTGGAAATGAAATGACATCTATAGTACATGATAACCTTCAAGATGAGAATTTTAGATTAATCTCTGGGGACGTTCTAACTGGAAATACATCCTCAATGGAAGGTCACTCAAATTTCTACGATACTACAATTACTGTTATTCCTGAAAATGATGAAAGAGAATTTTTGGGCATGCTTAGGCCTGGATCTTCTACCACTCGCTATAGTCTTACTAGAGCTTTTTTTGGCTCTAAAAGCAATGGTTTTGATTTTAGCACTTCCAAAAATGGAAGCGAAAGATATGTTGTTCCGATCAATGCATGGGAGGATGTCCTTCCCATGGATATAATGCCTAATCCGCTTTACAGAGCGATACTTGTTGAAGATATTGAAGAAATGGAGCAACTTGGGATTATTGAATGTGATGATGAGGATTTTGCTTTGTGCTCTTTTGCGTGTCCAAGTAAGATTGATGTAGGTGGTACGATTAGGCAAGGACTAGATCTTATGGAGAAAGAATCGTAAATGTTAAAATTCATTAAAAATAATCTAGATAAAGTAAGAGATCAATTTGAAGAAGGTGGAAAGTTCCAAAGGTTCTATCCATTGTTCGAGGCTACAGACACTATCCTTTTTTCCACTGACGAAAAAACAAACTCTGGTCCTCATATTAGAGATAGTATCGACACAAAACGCGTTATGATTCTTGTGGTTTTGACCTTGATACCTTTGTACATATTTGGCTCTATTAATATTGGATACCAAAATGCGGTTTCTTCCAATTTAGAGCGAGGTATTTTTGGAAATTTCTTGTTTGGACTATTTCAAATCCTCCCAATCATAGCAGTAACCTTTGCATCTGGTGCTTTTTGGGAAATACTATTTGCGATTGCACGAAAGCACACCATAAGCGAAGGTTTTTTGGTAACATGTGCATTAATTCCATTGACCTTACCACCAGCTATTCCTCTTTGGCAAGTAGCTATCGCAACTTCATTTGGTATCGTAATTGGTAAAGAAATTTTTGGTGGTGTAGGTATGAATATTTTTAATCCAGCGCTAATGGCAAGAGTGTTTATCTTTTTTACCTATCCAAGTAATATATCTGGTGATAAAGTATGGGTGGCAGGCCCTGATGGATATTCTGGCGCAACTGCTTTATCAGTACCTGCATCGCAACCTGGGGAAAACGCTGTAAGTTTGTTAACAGAATTTGCTCAATTTGATTTTTCATGGATGAACATGTTTTGGGGTTGGATACCAGGATCGATAGGTGAAAGCAACAAGCTTTTGATAATCCTTGGTGCCATTTTTCTTTCTTACATCAAGATTATTAATTGGAGAGTGATAGTTGGTGCTGTTTTAGGGTTAGTTGGAACAGCTTTAATAACCAATTTTTTCTCACCCTATTCCTCAAATTCAATGTTTACCATTCCTCCTCATTATCATTTAGTGATGGGTAGTTTCTTATTTGGAATTGTGTTCATGGCAACCGAACCTGTTACCGGTTGTCATACGGACAAAGGGCGTTGGTATTATGGTCTTATTGTTGGATCTCTCACAGTTATTATTCGTTCTATAAATCCTGCTTATCCTGAAGGTGTTATGCTGTCGATCTTATTTGCAAATGCTTTTGCAGGCTTGATCGATTGGTTTGTTGTACAGTCAAACATAAAAAAGAGAATGGCTCGTTATGCACAGTAACAAGTATACCTTAATATTTACCGCTGTTTTAACGATAATATTAGGATTTTTCGTATCAACTGCAGATTCCTCTCTCAAGGATATGAGAGAAAAGAATATTGAAGCAGATATTAGAAAAAATATTCTTAGTTCCTTGGGTTTCAAGGAGACATTAGAGAGTCCATGGACCAATGAAAGAGTAGAAGAAATTTTTTCTGAATCCATAATCGGGTTTGTAGTAGACTCTGCAGGAAGCGTGGTTGATGGTAAGAATCCAAAGGATATAAACCCTGATAAAGATTTTAAAGAGTTTCCCATTTATAAACGTGTCAGTGGAGAGGAAGTCGAAGGTTATTCTATACCAATATCAGGCAAAGGCTTATGGGGAACTATGTATGGTTACTTTTCTATTGAGCCAGATGGAGCCACAGCTAAAGGCATAACTTTCTATTCACATATTGAAACTCCTGGTCTTGGCGCTGAGGTTGACAAGCCCTGGTTCCAAAATAATTTTCCTGGTAAAAAATTCGTTGATCCCAATGGAAAACTGATAGGAATCCAAGCAATGAAAGGTGGCGTGGATGAAACCTCTCCTGAGGCATATCATCAAGTCGATGGTATTTCCGGCGCAACTATGACAACCAATGGTTTAAATTCTTTTCTCTATGAAGGTTTAAAAAACTATGATCCCTATCTCTCAAAAATAAGAAGCTCATTGAGTTTATAATGGCATTATTAGATAAAAAGTCAAAAAAAGCTTTTTCTGATCCTTTAATGAGCAACAACCCCATAAGCTTGCAGGTACTTGGTATATGCTCAGCGCTTGCAGTAACGGTTAAAATGGATACAGCGGTTGTAATGAGTTTAGCCGTAATTTTTGTTCTTGCAGTCTCTAATACGGTAATTGCTCTTCTGAGAAAGATGATACCTGGTAAAGTGAGAATTATCGTTCAGCTTTCTGTTATTGCATCCATGGTTGTTTTTATTGACTTGGTTTTGAAAGCTTATTTCTATGATATGAGTAAACAATTATCAGTTTTTGTTGGGCTTATTATCACTAATTGCATTATCATGGGTAGAGCCGAAGCATTTGCTATGCAAAATGGTCCATGGCGTTCTTTGTTAGATGGAATAGGAAACGGCATTGGTTATGGAGGCATCTTAATCGGTGTAGCTTTTTTCAGAGAATTGTTGGGCAGTGGTACATTTTATGGTATTCAAATTATCCCAGATTCATTCTATGCTGCAGGTTACGAGAATATGGGATTAATGGTACTTAGTCCCGGAGCTTTTATCATACTGGGCCTGATTGTTTGGGCTCAGCGCTTAATTGCAAATATTGAAGAAGAATAAATATGGAACATTATCTTAGTTTAATCACAAAAGCGGTTTTTGTCGAGAATATTTTATTAGCATATTTCTTAGGTATGTGTTCTTTCTTAGCAATTTCGAAAAAAGTAGACACGTCAATTGGTTTAGGCTTTGCTGTTATATTTGTATTAACTATAACTGCTCCAACTAATTGGGCTATGAATAAATATTTCTTACAAGACGGTGCTTTGGCATGGGCAGGATTTCCTGATGTAAATTTGAGTTTTTTAAATTTTATAGTTTTTATTTCCGTTATCGCAGCGATGGTACAACTAGTTGAGATGATACTCGATAAATTCTCCCCTACACTGTACCAAAGCCTTGGAATTTTCTTACCTCTCATTGCTGTAAATTGTTCAATCCTCGGAGGATCCTTATTTTTAGTAGAAAGAGAATATACCTTACTTGAATCAACAGTATTTGGTTTCGGTTCAGGTCTTGGATGGTTATTAGCTATTGTATCAATGGCTTCAATACGGTATCGCTTGCGCTATTCTAATGTTCCATCTCATTTAAGAGGTGTGGGAATTACAATGTTGTTAACTGGATTATTATCAATCGCATTTATGTCATTTGGGGGCATTCAATTATGATTACTACTTCAAGTATTTTAGCTATTTCAGTTTTCACTGGGGTTATTTTGATTTTAGTTCTGATTTTGAATTTTGCAGAATCAAAACTATTGCCCCAAGGAGATGTTAATATAAAAATCAATGGAGATGATGAAAAAACGATCAAGGCTAGGCCTGGATCTACTCTTTTATCTGCACTTGCTGGTGAAAATATTTTTCTTCCGTCAGCATGTGGAGGGGGTGGAACATGTGCAATGTGCAAATGTCAAGTAAGTTTTGGCGGTGGCGATCTTCTTCCTACAGAGAAAGGTCACATTGGTAGAAAAGAAGCTCAAGATAATTGGAGATTAGGCTGTCAAGTTAAAATCAAAGAGGATATGGAAATTCAAGTATCCGATGAATTTTTTAATATTCAAAAATGGGAATGTACCGTTCGTTCAAATAATAGTGTAGCTACTTTTATTAAGGAGTTAATTTTAGAATTACCTGAGGGTGAAAATTTAAATTTCACTGCTGGAGGGTACATCCAGATCGACATTCCAAAATACAAGGATCTTCAATATAAGGATTTTGATATCGATAAAGAATATCACCCAGATTGGGACAAATTTAAAATCTGGGATGTTGTAGCAAATAATGATGAAGATTGTTTCAGGGCTTATTCTATGGCAAATCACCCTGCAGAGGGCAACATTGTCATGTTAAATGTAAGAATTGCCACGCCACCTCCAGCACTATGGGGCCAAGTCCCTCCTGGCATTGCTTCATCCTATATCTTTAATTTGAAGGCAGGAGATAAAGTGACAGTTTCAGGTCCATTCGGAGAATTCTTTGCTAAGGACACCGATAGAGAAATGGTTTATCTTGGAGGAGGCGCTGGAATGGCACCGATGAGAAGTCATTTGTTTGACCTATTAGATACTCAAAAATCCAAACGCAAAATTACTTTCTTTTATGGTGCAAGATCAGCGCGAGAAATGTTTTATCATGATGATTTTCTTAGGTTAGAAAAAGAACATCCTAATTTCAAATATGTTGTTGGCCTTTCAGAGCCTATGCCTGAAGATAATTGGAAAGGCGAAACAGGTTTTATACATAATGTGGCTTTTGAAAGCTATTTAAAAGACCATGAAGATCCAACTGATATTGAATTCTACATGTGCGGTCCTCCAATGATGATTGATGCTTGTGATAAGATGTTATATGATCTTGGAGTGGAAAAAGAAATGATAGACTACGATAGCTTTGGTTAATAAAAATCTTTCTTTAATTTTTTCGAAAGCCCAATTTTTTTTGGGCTTTCTTTTTATTTTAATCTTTTTCAGTTGCACTTTCCGCACACCTTATGTCAGTTTAAAAGGAAATACCATGGGGACTACTTACTCTATCTTGCTTGTACCCGGTCCTAATGAGGAAGTTGATTTGGTAAAACTACAATTTGGAATAGATTCTGTTCTGTATGAAGTGAACAGCCAAATGTCCACCTATATTGTTAATAGTGAAATAACTCAATTCAATGATTTAAATATCGGAGAAAGCATATCCATATCAACTGGCTTTAAGAATGTTATACAGCGTTCAATTTATTGGGGCAAAATATCGAGCGGTACTTTTGATCCAACTGTTTTTCCCATTGTCCAACTTTGGAGAACCGGAAGTAGAATCAATAAAATGGGTGAAAACTGGGAACCTCCTAAAACTGAGGAAATTTTATCTGCAATGAATAAAGTAGGCTATAATAAAATCAATATTAATGGAAATACTTTATCCAAAACCATTGAAGGTCAAATGATTGATTTAAATGCAATTGCAAAAGGTTGGGGAGTGGATGAAATTTTTAGATTCCTACAAAAAATAGGTTTTGAAAATTTAATGGTTGAGATTGGAGGTGAAGTCAGAGTAGGTGGCAAGAATAATTTAAATCGGCCCTGGAGCATTGGAATAGAAACACCTATAAAAAATACGCTTCCTGGTGAGCAAATCTTTGGTAAAGTTGATATATCAAATAAAGGTATGGCTACTTCAGGAAATTATAGAAATTTTTATAAATACAATGGCAAAAGCTATTCTCATATCATAGACCCCAGGAATGGTAAATCTGTAGAATCATCTTTACTATCAGTTACAGTGCTGGCTGAAAGTTGTATGGATGCTGATGCATTGGCTACAGCATTGAGTATTTTAAGCTATGATGAAGGTTTTAAATTAATTAACTCTATTGAAGGCTCTGAAGCGCTTTGGATCTTATCTGATAAGCTAAACGACTTTATAGTAAAAAAAACCGACAATATGCCATTTTTTAATTAGTTTTTTGTACAGGTTTTTGAGAAGGGTCATCGCAGGAACCGCCATCTAAACACACGCAATTATCAGCTACTCCCCCACAAGAACCTTGCAAAGGTTTTCGATTGAAAATAATTCCTACAGACATAGCTAGTATTGCAGTGCACATTACAACTATTGCTAGTATAATCTCCATGCTTGAAATTAAGAAAAAAAACATTAAAAAAATGAAATCAAAAATTTGCCAGAAACACTACGCAAGTTTAAGTTTATGAACAAAATCTTATGATAAAATAAAAACTTGGTTTACAAAATGAAAAAATTCATATTTTTATCTTTACTTCTTTTTCAGAACATATTTGCAGCAGAAGCTGGCGCACCCCATTTGGATGGTGGTTATTTATCGATCTTTTGGGTCATTCCTTTTGTAGGTATTCTGCTTTCAATTGCAATTTTTCCCCTAGTAGCACATGATTTTTGGCATCATAATTTTGGCAAAATATCTGCCTTTTGGGCTATACTGTTACTTTTACCGTTTGTCTTTAAAGTTGGGTTTCCAATTGTAATATACGAAGTACTTCATGTTGGATTATTGGAGTATGTCCCATTTATAATTTTACTTTTTGCTTTGTTTACAATTTCTGGAGGAGTTCAATTGACTGGCTCTTTTGTAGGCACCCCAATTGTCAATTCAGGTATCATTTTTCTTGGCACAGTTTTAGCTAGTTGGATGGGTACGACTGGTGCAGCAATGCTTTTGATTAGGCCTCTTCTTAGAGCAAACAAGGATAGGAAGCATAAGGTGCATGTAGTTGTATTTTTTATTTTTTTGGTGGCAAACATAGGTGGATCGCTAACCCCATTAGGCGACCCTCCTTTGTTTTTAGGCTTTTTGAAAGGGGTTGATTTCTTCTGGACCACCAAAGCTATGTTTATGCCAATGCTTTTTATGGTTATCTCTTTGATGATCATATTTTATTTATATGATTCTTATATGTATAAAAAAGAAGAAAGTACTCCAATGCCTGATGGTGATGAAAAGTTAGGCATTAAGGGCTCATTTAATCTTTTATTAATAGCTGGTGTTGTTTGCTCTGTTCTAATAAGTGGTTTTTGGAGACCGGGGATTGAATTTACTGTATATCATGTACACGTAGAGCTTCAAAATTTAACAAGAGACGTTTTGTTATTGATTTTAGCCTTTGCAAGTTTAAAACTAACTCCATCAGAAATTAGAGAAGCAAATGAATTTAATTGGTTCCCAATACAAGAAGTCGCAAAGCTATTTGCAGGAATATTTATTACTATCATTCCTGCTATTGCTATTTTAAAGGCTGGCAACGATGGTGCTTTATCTGCAGTTATCAATGCTGTTTCAAGTGAAGCTGGTCCAGTTAATAGCATGTACTTTTGGTTGACAGGGATACTATCAAGTTTTCTAGATAACGCTCCTACTTATTTAGTATTCTTCAATACTGCAGGGGGAGATGCTCAGGTATTAATGGGAGAGCTATCGAATACATTATTAGCAATTTCTGCTGGCGCCGTATTTATGGGTGCTAACACTTATATTGGAAATGCTCCCAATTTTATGGTCAAATCTATTGCAGAGTCTTCAGGGATTAAAATGCCCTCATTTTTTGGCTATTTTGTTTACTCTCTAGCAATTTTATTTCCACTATTTTTTATCGTAGGGATTATATTTTTTTAAGATGAGAATTTCAAAGGTATCAACCCGAAAAGGGGATAAAGGTAGAACCAGTTTGGGTACTGGTGAAAGAGTTGCTAAAGATCACCCAGTGGTTGAATTTATGGGAGAGGTTGACGAATTGAATAGTCAAATTGGGCTATCTATTTCTTTCTGTGAAAATGAGAGTTTAATCAGAGAACTTTCTTCTATCCAGCAAGATCTTTTTAACATTGGTGGTGAGGCATCTCTTTTAAATTCTGATCTAAATTTGCTAAAAGATGATCGTTTAGATTTTCTTGAATTGAACATAAAGAAATACAATGAAAATTTACCTCCATTAAAAGAGTTCATTTTACCTGGTGGGAATAAGTTTTGTGCGCAATTACATATTAATAGAGCTGTATCTAGGAGAGTGGAGCGAGCTTGTGTTGCTTTATCTGGTGAGGGTGTAAGTGTTAAAAATTGGCTTCCCTATTTAAATAGACTTAGTGATTATTTTTTTGTTCTTGCTAGAAATGTTTCTTCAAAAAAGGGTGCCAAAGAAATTCTTTGGGATAGATCCTAAAGAAAAGGCAATGTATTTAAGATCGATTTTCAATTTTTTGACATTATATTTTATTTGATCATATGATTAATTGGAAAAATCTATACGAAAAGTTATCTGATATGAACAGAATCGTACTCTCTACACATGAAAATCCAGATGGAGATGGGCTCGGTTGTGCTTATGCGATGCATCACATTGCAAAAAAAATGAA
>CAJWHU010000048.1 GCA_913041325.1 uncultured Fidelibacterota bacterium
GGTCCTTTGCCCTTTCTAGCTCTTTGAATTGCCTCCTTAAAGGCAAGGTTGGTCTCAAAAAATTCAGTACCATCAACATTATATCTTGCAAGGTTATTATACCCAGATGTTAAATCATAAATAGAGCTGGCAGTTTGTTCTGACCTGTGCGTAGATATTGCATATTCATTATCTTGTATGTGAAAAACTACTGGAGCCTTAGCATTACTTGCCCAATTTAATGCCTCGTGAAAATCACCCTGACTTGTTGTCCCCTCTCCCGCTGATACGTAAACAATATTTTGTCTCTTTTCCATTTTACACACAAGCGCGCTACCTACTGCCTGTAAAAATTGTGTACCAGTCGGGCTCGACTGACTAACTATATTTAAATCTTTGTGACCATAATGCTGCGGCATCTGCCTTCCACCAGAGTTAGGGTCATCCGCTTTTGCTAAAAATGAAAGAAGCTGCTCACGGGCAGTCATACCTATACCTAGGCAATATGCACCGTCCCTGTAGTAGGGATAGGACCAATCTTTCCCAGGTCTTATCAAGACAGCAACCGCCAGCTGAGCAGCCTCATGTCCAGAAGCACCAATGTGAAAAAAGCTTTTACCTTGTTTCAGCATGACTAACATTTTGTCATCCAGCTTCCTAGAAGTGACCATTTTTTCATAAATCCCAATTACTTGGTTTTTTGTATAACCGTTCAGCCTTGACATTTCATTTCATCTTTGATAAATATTTCCTTAAAACTATCGACAACCAGAAGCTTGACTTTGTCTATTTCCTGCACGGTATTCAACTCTTTTTCAATAGATGTAACCCCATGATCAAATATACCACATGGGATAATTCCATCATAAAAAGACAGATCAGTATTGACATTGATTGAAAAACCATGCATTGTTACCCACCTGGACAGCCTCACACCTTGGGCGGCAATTTTTTTATCACCTACCCAAACTCCAGTATAGTCTTTGACCCTATTCCCTTTTATTTCAAATTTTTCTAAAACATTTATAATCAGTTGCTCAAGAGAACGCATGTACCAACTTATACTCTTTTTATAATGCGCAAGATTCAAAATGGGGTATACTACAAGTTGACCAGGACCATGAAAAGTAATATCCCCGCCCCTCTCGATATTGTATACATTAATTGATTTATCTCTGCTCTGCAATAAATGGTTAGGATCGGCATTCTTTCCAAGTGTGTACACTGGTTCGTGTTCTACCAATAAGAGGCAGTCTCTTTTAACGCCGTCGATTAATTTAGTCTGCAGTTTTTTTTGAAGATTCCATACCTCCTTATATGGCTTTTGTCCGAGATCAATTACTTGTAATTCAGATTCTTTTTTTTGGAGATTAATCATTGATGAATTGAGTCTCCTCGAGCATCCATTGCTGCTTCCATTATCGCTTCTGAAAGAGTGGGGTGTGCATGGATGGTCATTGCAAGATCATCCCACGTCGCCTCTAAGGCCTTTGCGATTCCAAGTTCAGCAATCATCTCTGTTGCCTCTGTGCCCACAATGTGTGCTCCTAAAAGTTCACCATATTTTGTATCAAAAATTAATTTAACAAATCCCCTTTTATCGTTGGTAGCTAAAGCCCTACCACTTGATTTGAATGAAAATTTACCAACTGCTATTTTTTTACCTAATTTAATGGCACGTTCTTCTGTCAGACCTAAAGACCCTACTTGTGGCTGGCAATACGTGCAATTTGGAATGTTAGTATAATCAATAGGAATTACGTTCATACCAAATGAATGATCAACTGCTGCATAACCTTGAGCAGATGCAACATGAGCTAACCAAGGCGAACCAGAAACATCTCCGATCGCATAAATATTGTTTTCACTTGTTCTATTGTATTCATCAATAGTGATTGCACCGTTATCGGTTTTAATGCCCAACTTTTCTAGACCTAAATTTTCTACATTACCAGTTACACCAACTGCTAACAATACTTTTTCGGCAGTAATAGTTTCCTTTGATTTTTTATAATCTAAATGTACTTTTGTTTTTGTCTTCATCGATTCAATCTTTAACACTTTTTTGTTTTTAATTATTTTAATTCCTGCTTCTTTAAAGTTTTTTTCAATCTCTTCAGAAACTTCTAAGTCCTCATTGGGTAAAATGCGGTTCATCATTTCAACGATATAAACTGTTGTTCCAAATTCATTAAAATAGTACGCGAACTCAATACCAATTGCGCCAGAACCTATAATAATTATATCTTTTGGTGGATGTTCAAGTAACATAGCTTGTTTGGCAGTCAAAACGCCTTTAGCATCAGAGTTCAGTCCTGGGATTCTCTTTGGCCTGGCACCTGTTGCGATAATGATTTTATCGGCCTCGACTGATTGAATTTTTCCATTACAGTCTATATCTATTGAGTTTTTTGTTTTTAAATACCCCTTCCCGACAATGTGGGTTATTCTATTTTTTTTCATTAAAAATTCGATACCCTTACTTAGGTTTTTTGAAACCTCCCTGCTCCTTTCCACGTTTTTTTTAAAATCAACACTAACTTTATCTACGTTTATCCCATAATGTCCTGAATTTTTTATGAGATTGTAGACCTCAGCATTTTTAATTAATGCTTTAGTCGGGATACAGCCCCAATTTAAACAAACACCGCCAAGCCTCTCTTTTTCAATTATGCAAACATTCAGACCTAGTTGAGATCCTCTGATGGCAGCGACGTATCCTCCTGGCCCCCCTCCAATGACTGCAAGATCATATCTGGTCATTAGTCAGTACGTCTACTGATGATTGATAAAAATTCTGCGCGTGTTTCTGCTGACGATCTAAATTTTCCATGCATTGCACTTGTTGAAGTAAAGCTACTTTGTTTTTCAACTCCGCGCATTTGCATACACATATGCTGGCCCTCCATAACTACTGCCACACCTTTTGGTGTAAGAACGCTGTCTATTGAATCAGCTATTTGGCCCGTCAATCGTTCTTGCACCTGAAGTCTCCTAGCAAACATATCTATAATCCTTGGTATTTTTGACAATCCAATCACTCTTCCGTCAGGAATATATCCCACGTGCGCTTTACCAAAAAATGGAATCAAATGATGTTCGCACAAGGAAAAAAACTCAATATCCCTCACAATAACCATATCTTTGGCGTCCTCTTTAAAAATTGCATCGTTGACTATTTCATCTAATTTTTGACCGTAACCAAGTGAAAAAAACTCCCATGCCTTTGCAACCCTATTTGGGGTCTTTAATAAACCTTCTCTTTCAGGATTTTCGCCTATTTCAATTAATAAACTTCGTGTTAGGTCCTCAATTTTTTCTGCCACTTTGTTAATCCTTTAATTTTGCAATATCAATTTTGCCTTTTAATAAATGTATCACTCCATAGATGATTGGGGTGTCAATAAAGGCCATTAGCATTTTAAATAACCAACCATCCAAAATTGCTGAGTATATTTGATCCGACTCCCAAACTCCGACAAATAAAATGCAAACTACTAGAGCAGTATCTATGAGCTGGGACGCGATTGTTGACCCATTATTTCTGAGCCATAGATGCTTTCCTTTGGTTAGCCTCTTCCAGAAATGAAAAATTCTGACATCCACAAATTGGGCAAATAAATATGCTACCATGGATGCAGCTATCAACCTCCAAGCATTTTGAAATACTGAATCATATGTTATATCGTCTACAATCGATCCCGAAATTGCAGAGAATTGAGAACCCAGCCATAAAAATATAAGAACAAACACTGAAGCGACAAATCCAGAAAAAACAACTAGGTTTGCCTTTCTCTGGCCGTAAAGTTCAGAGATCAAATCTGTAACTAAAAAAGTTAGAGGGTAGGGTAAAATACCAGCTGATACAATAAAAACTTTGAATCCTAAATCTACAGAGACAAATTTATTTGCAATAAGATTACATGTAACCAAAGATGCAATAAAAATGCCGGATAAAACGAGGTAAAATTGATCTCTAAAATTCATTTTTTATGGGGGCCATAGTAATCAGTATGAATTGTATGAGTTTCAACAAGTCTTATTCTGTATAATTCTGCCTCTTTAAAATCTTTGGCAATTTGATCCCATATCCAAACAACTATGACCTCGGAGGATGGTTGTTTCCCTTTAAACCACGCAATGTCCTCCTCAATCTGAGCATGATCAAGAATGTTCACAACATTGGTCTTTACAATTTTGTTAAGAACACCCAAATCCACCAGCCAGCCCGTATCAGAATTAACAGGACCCGTCACTGAAACTTCTAGGATGTAATTATGACCATGATTATTGTAATCTTTTCCAAAAACTTCAAGATTTTTATCGACGCTCCAGTGATCATTTCCATACTTGTGCGAAGCGCAAAAATGATATTTTTTTGTTAAAATGGGGTTGCTCATAGTATTCCATATATTTTATAACTACATCAAATCGGGCTATTCGTGCGTACCTAATGTTTAACCTCTAGAAATTGATGTAATTTGTTAAAAAAACAATTAACTACTCCAAATTTAGTTTATTGTTACCGATCAATAAAACGGTACGTGTGTTTTTTTGATAATATAATTTTATGCTATTAGTTTCAATGTTTGCAATTTCCTCATAGCCGGAATGATAACTAATTTGGTTCTTCAGGTTTTGAATCAAGAAACTCTGTTAATACTCTTGAAATACTTTTAATTAGCGAATTTCTATTAAGAATAATATCACAACCAACATTTTGTAGCTTTGTTCTCTCTTTATTATTGAGATTTGTTTTGGTGCCAATTATTCTTATTCCTCGCCTTTTGAGCTCAGAGATAAGTCCAACGGAAGAAAATATTTCTTCATTCATATCAACAATTGCTAGCTTGATTGTAGGGTCAAACGATGCAGGGTCAGAATTTTCATCAGCAAATATTACCTCGCAACCTGAGTCTACGCAGGCAGTTGAGAGCCTTGAACCCAATTCGAAGTCTTTAATAAAGAGAATTACTCTAATCGCCATGGCTAATTAAGGTCAGGTGTTTTTTCCCAATCAAACTGAGAAACATCATTTAGATTTTCATACTGAATCTTAACAAGATCAATTTGATTCAAAAGTCTTTGCACATTAATCTTCCTGTGGGTGCCTGAAAACAGAGTGAACTTTTCCTTTGATTTGTTCAATAAACTTCTTGCTCCATTTAGGTTGCCTCTCTCTAAATGTACAAAACTTACTGATAGCTGTATAAGACCTTGTACAAATTTTCTATCTTCCAAGTAATAATCAGACCATAAATCTTCCCACAATTCATGAGCTTCAAAGTAATCCTTTTCTTTGAACTTTCTCAAACCTTCTTGGTACAACAAATCTTTTTTTGCCTCGTCATTCACTTATCAGCACCTCCTCCTTTACTGTATATTTATCTCCATAATTGTGGATTTTAGCAGCTTGAATATGCGGATCATGTTCAAAAAATAAAATCCACTCCCCTTTAAAAATTTTACGAAGAAAAAATTCCTTTTCCTTTAAAGTGACGAGTGGCTTTATATCGTATGCCATAACCCATGGTATGTGTACGTGCGTTGCTAATGGAAAGATATCAGAGCCAAAAAATAGTGTACTTTTACCATCAGAGATTAAGGGATGCATAAGTCCATCAGTATGCCCATAAGAAATCAAAATCTCTACACCGTTAATAAACTGATCCTTGCCATCAACAATTTTTAACATACCATTTTCCGCTAACACTTCCCAGTTGTGTTTTATAAAACTGCCTGCATCTTTTTGACTTGGATAGTTAGCTAATTTCCAATTTTCCTTAGAGACCCAGTATGTTGCATTTGGGAAGGTTGGAACTAATTTACCCGATTCAAATTTTGTATTACCACCTACATGATCAAAATGTAGGTGTGTGCATATTACGTCTGTAATTACTTCTGGTGTAAAACCATATTTTTTAAGGCCTGATTCTATGTTATATTTTTCGAGCGAAATATTATACAATTCATTTTCCTTTTTTGACCATTTGTCGCCATTGCCAGTATCTATTAAAATATTTTTCCCATCGCCAGATAATAAAAGTGAACGAGTCACCATCTCGATCCTATTGTATTTATCAGTCTTAACTTTTTTAACCCATAGTGGCTTAGGAATAATTCCAAACATTGCTCCGCCATCCAAACCAAATTCAGAGGTCTCAATACTATATAGCTCGTATTCTCCAATTTTTATCATCGTATCAATTTATTATACCTTTCACATAATAATTTGAAATAAAATTTATCGACAGTTTTTGATGCATATCGTATTGTATCTAATATTACTAAATTTTTCCCTTTTTCACTTTTTGTGGTTTTATTAAGAATTATTTTCTCAGCAAGGCTTATAAATGATTTTTTGTTGAAACTTGAGGATCTATAATCTTCTTTTGTCAAATTTTGGTTTCCACCTAAATCTTTCATTTCATTAAGCCAATGGCTCAGCTCCCGGCGATAGCCTTTTATGCGCACATAATCACCAGCCCATATTCTATCTATAGCAGAAAAATATAATAAATCTACACTCAAATTAACCATTTTTCTTATCTCATCAGGACTAACACTGCATGCCTTGTGAACAGCAGCGGGTTTCTCCATGCGCAGCTGTTCAAACATACATTGTATAAAAACCCAATTATCTTCTTTCCTCTCTTGAAATTGATATGCTCTAAGTATATGATATGTAAAGACAGCATACTTCGGAGAGTTTTGAAGGGCAAACTCAACTAAGACATCCAGGACCGCCCTGGATCTATCAGAAACAATAAATATTTTACACATAAGCAACTTTAGCTCAGCCCAGTTCCCTTTTTGGTAAGCGTCTTCTAGGTCACCAATGAAGGCTGAATTTATTTTATCATTACCGATAATTTTTTCTGGGTCATCAATATTTTTATCTTCAAAATTAAATTCTGAAAGATAATTAATGGCAAAGTTAATTAGAGATTTTGAGGGTTTATCCCTATCATCACCTATGATATTTTTGATAGAGTTCATTACGCATACCGGGTGATAGTTTAAATCGCCTTTATATTTAACTAAAACACTGGCACATATTATTTCATGAATTGTATTTACAAGGTCAATACCTCCTAAATGTGACATTGCAATATCTTTTGCTAAAGAGATATTTTTGCTAATTAAGGCGTTTCTTAGCCTTATTTTTGACATAGTTCCAGAGTGTTATTTTTTTGTTGGGCCTAAGTACAGAAATAGTTGAGCTGATAAACCGGCACCTTTTGAAAATTGTGTTGGCCAATTACCCTCTGGATCCTTATGAGGGAAGTCCTCATTGTCATCAAAACCTGCTCTTGGATCATGAAAGTAGCCAAGCTCGAATCCCCATCTGTATCCCATACGCCTACCTAGTAAAAAACCAAATCTCACACTCCTATCATTACCCTCCCCAGGATTTTCATAATTGCCATCCGGAATTATCATAGTTCTAAAGCCTGTCCAACCAATTTTATATGGGTTAATTTTCCCCTTCCGGCTTATGCCTTTAAACATATAATAGGTAAAATCAAACCCAGAGTTTGGGGAAATACTGTAAGCAATATTCAACATATCCCATCTTGCATCTCTTTTTGATAAAATTCTACTTATATCAACTCCAGTACCGGAAAATGGGATGCCCAGTTTAAAACCAACATCTGTGTACTTGTTCAAACCATGCCTCCACCATATTACAGGAATGACATTTTCTACAGCAAATGAAAAACCAACATTTGTTTGACCTTTTACCGGCATTTGAGGTAGGACAGGTGGGTGAGAAGCGCAACTTTTAAATAGTAACAAAAAAATGGGAAAAAGAAGAAATAAGTTCTTAACAGTCATGATATTAAGAAGCTACGTATAACTTTGTGAGATTAAAATAAAAATTGGCTTATTTATTTTAAGTATATCATTTTTCTGCTAACAATTACAGGGGGTGCCTCATTAACAGTTGCATGCAATGTCGTAAAATAAATACCTGTAGCGCGGTCTTTACCATCCCAGATGTAGTTATAGCTACCTTTTCTAAATAATTCATTATCTATAAGCTTGTCATGAACTCTACCTTTAGCATCCGTTATGTAAAGATTTAAAATTGCATCCTCAAGCAGGTCGAATGAAATTTTGGTTTGACTGTTAAAAGGATTTGGATAATTCTGATAAATAACAAATAATTCCGGCAAAAGATCATCCTTATAATAACTTTCTGAAACATTATTTTTGCTACCGATTGTGTAATTATCAGATTGAACCCACTTACCACCATCAGGTGAGCGCGCGATAGAAAATGCTACTGTATCTAACAAAATATATTCAAGTACCTTAGAGTAACTTTCCTCCACCTCATTGAGACTAATAGAAATAGGCAAAATGACATCTTCTTGGAAGAAGAAAGAGGTATCAACAATAATATCATGATCTAAAATTCGATTATAACTAAACCTCCATAGTATTCTTTCTTTGTCAGAAACTGTATAATGACAGACCGACTTAGGAGTTCCTGATATTTCAATCTCTACCCCAAGATCATTAGGACTCCAAATAATCTCATTTATCCATAGAGAAGATTTATCAGCCTGTATACGAATGTTTGGCGAATTCTGATAGTCCAATGTATTTCCCTCAAGGGGGATGAGGTCGTTCTCAAGTGTGTAAATAATTGATTTATTTTTTAATATAGGTACGCGTTGAATTAATTTATCCTTAATTCTTAACTCAGCGTAGTTCCAGTGCGATGGAACTGTCATAAAAAAATAGTCCATATCATTTTTTTTGCGTTCAGTTATATCAATATATTCCTCCTCAGAAAGAATATAAACATCTTTGTTTTCCATCGCTCTTGGATGAAAAGACTGTATTTGCAGTAATTGGTTTTGATTTTCATCTAGTTGTGAGCTAATTATTCTAAGGGGAGAAGTAGTGTTTAAAACTTCAAAAGCGCTGTAGTACTGCTCATGAAGTATGTTCCAATCAAAACGAATTTGTGATATAATATCCTCCACCATACCATTCCATGATTCTGGATCAAGATAAAGTAGATTTCTATGTTTTTTTTCATAACTAAAGATTTCTATTTCAAAACTTGGATCACTTATCATGTCATCAATCATTGATATTGATGGGCTCATTGTTTCTAAATATTTTAGTGGGAAAGCTTCAATCCAGTTATTTGTTGACTGATAATTAACTTTATCTAATAGATCTATAAACAGAGACAGTTCTGCACTAGATAGTATCCCGTTTAATTTTTTAGTGATGTGACTGAAAACTATATCTTCCAAAGCATTAAAATTTCTTATTTTGTGTAATTCTGTCTCAGCCTCCAGACAATTAGCAAATGGAGGCATAATATTATTGGCGATGTATTTTTCACCTTTTACATCTATAAATTCCAATTTGTAAAAGTATCTTTCTCCAGGATCGCAATGAGAATCTAAGTATTTTGTGTTTTCAGGCTCCACTTTTGCAAGCAGTATAAACTCTTTTTGACCAAATTTTTTGAAAAATAGGTTCACAAATTGAAGTTCGATTTTTGGTTTTGACCAAGATAAAAGAATTGATTGTTCTCCATCGTAGGCGGATAGCTCTACTGGTAATGGTTTGATGGGTGTAGTTTTTTTTGAATTCTCAAACCCCTCTAATGCGTTCAGAGAAATAAAAAACAATATTATTTTGATTAATTCCATTGTTTACAGGAGTATTGGGTGAGACTTAATTTCTGTGAAATAAT
>CAJWHU010000049.1 GCA_913041325.1 uncultured Fidelibacterota bacterium
GCCGACCAAGAAGAGAGGTCAACGCATTAATGAAACTCCTTTTTACAACAATAAACTCAGAGATAAAAAAGTTGAACGAAGAAAACGTAAAATTTTCAATCATCGGCGATTTAAAGGAGTTACCAGAACAAACTTTAAATGGTCTTCAGAGTGGGGTAAATCTGACAAAAGAAAATAGCGGTCTAGTGCTCACTCTTGCTTTAAATTATGGTAGCAGACAGGAAATAATCGATGCAATTAAATTAATTGCTCGGAAAGTAAAATCTGGTCAATTGCTTCCAAGTCAAATTGATTCTGAGCTGTTTTCCAAAAGTCTGCACACCAAAGATATGCCAGATCCAGATTTGCTTATTAGGACAAGCGGAGAACATCGACTAAGCAATTTTCTTCTATGGCAGAGTGCATATGCAGAAATATATATGGCCGATAAATTATGGCCCGACTTTCGTAAAAACGACCTTGTGGATGCAATAATTAATTATCAATCTCGAGAACGTCGTTTTGGTAGAGTAAGTTCCCAATTATAATATAAAAATGATTAGAGTAATATTCTCATTATTATTGATATCTCATTTAAAATCCCAGTCGGGAGACAGTGAGGTTAAGTTGTTGAGTGTTGATGTGCGAGGTAATTCCATCACATCAAAGCAAACAATAGCGTCTACCTCTGGGTTGGTTGAAGGCGACAATATAAGGGTAACAGATTTTCCTAGGGCAGTAAAGCGTTTATGGCAACTAGGTCTTTTTCAAGATGTTCAAATATTATACGATCAAGAAACAAAAGATGGGATCTCAGTAACCATTGATGTGAAAGAGAACTTCATACTTGGTGACATAAAATATGACGGGAATAAAAAAATCAAAAATACTAAGATAGAAGACGAAATTGCTTTGTCTTCCGGGCAAAGGATAAAACCAAACACAATCAGTAATTGTGAAGAAGCAATAAAGAAGCTTTATGCTGAGAAGGGTTATTTAAATGCAAAAATAAAACACAGCGTAGTTTTCCCAAAAGCTCAAGCAATATCAAATAGTGGCCCGGGTAAAGAACTTGTAAGAGACATTATCTTTAATATTGAAGAAAATAAAAAAACTAAAGTGAAAAATATTGTATTTGATGGTAATAAATCATTTTCAGACTTTCGGTTAAGATGGGTAATGAAAGAAACCAAGCAACAACCATGGTATTTATTCTGGCGATCAACTTTTGATAAAAAAAAGTTTGAAGAAGATTTAAATCTTATATCGACCTTTTATAAAAATAAAGGATATAGAGATTTTCATATAGTCAAAGATACAATAGAGTATTCTAACGATGGGCAAAAAATGAATCTGGTCTTAACTGTTGAAGAGGGACCTAAGTATAAGTATAGAAATTTTAGCTGGGAAGGCATGACACTATTTGATGAACAGGTTTTACAGCGGGCGTTAGCAATCAAAAAGAGTGAGGATTACAGTGAAGAGGACTTTAACCTTGCAGTATATTCACGCGTACAAGGCCTTTACTTAGATAGAGGATATATCTATAGTAGAGTTGAACCTCAAGTGACCCCTGTTGGTAAAGATTCTCTTGATATACACTTCATGATAACTGAAAATCATAAAGTGTATATAAATAATATAAAAATTTTTGGCAATACTAGAACTAGGGAGAATGTCATACGCCGCCAACTAAGAGTATTCCCTGGTGATGTATATAGTCAAGATCTTATTGCAAGAAGTTACAGAGAAGTGATGATGCTAAACTTTTTTGCTAATGTCGCGCCAAATGTAATTCCTGTCTCCGATGATAAAGTTGATTTAGAGTTTACCGTTGAAGAAAAACCTGCCGGACAAGCGAGTGCAAACATGGGGTATTCGCAGTATTATGGGTTAACTGGAGGAGGTGGACTATCTCTGCCAAATTTTAGGGGCAAAGGTCAGAGTTTTACATTCAGTTATAATGAGGGTATCAGTTCGGGAAGCCAGAATTCATATGTGTACCAGGGAATCAATGTTGACAGGCCCAAGAATAGAAGGATTTCAATAGGGTTTACAGATCCGATGGTCAACGACACTAAAAACCTTCTTGGAGCATCAATAGGGTATGACATGAGAGGTGGAGGTTCGGCGATGTATTATTCACCACTGGAAACTACAACAGCCTATGGGAGTTTCATGTGGGGCAGAATATTTAAATGGCCGGATGATTTTTTTAGAGGTACTTGGAGGATTATGATGAGAAGAAGATCGTACTCAGGAAGCCAAGCAGATTTAGAGAAATATGTCGGTGGTTTAACCAAAACAGATGGCATTAGCTTTGTACAAACTATAAAAAGAGATAGTAGAGATCATCCAGAGTTCCCAACACTTGGCTCTCATTTTTCACTTAACACTACCTTATCTGGGTGGATCTTAGGAGGGCAAGAAAACTTTCAAAAACATGTCATGAACCTCGAGTGGTATACCCCTACATTCTGGAAGTTTGTACTCATGAGCTCCCTTAAAATTGGAATTGCAAAAGAATTACCGGCAAGAGATGGTAGTTCTTCATACATCCCATTTTATGATCGCTTTATCATGGGTGGGAATGGAATTCCATATGGTAATCCATTAAGAGGGTATGATGATAATAGAGTCGGTCCAATTACTTCAACAGGTAATCCAATAGGCGGGAACACGTTGATAAAGATTGGTACAGAATTTCGAGTGCCATTTGCAGAAAATCCCGTAGTTTATGGACTAATATTTGCTGAAATGGGCAATGTTTGGTCTTCAGATAATTTGATGGAAAGACTAGATTTACCTCGTAATGGGCCTTTAGATTTAAGGAGATCCGTTGGAGCAGGTATTAGATTCTTCATGCCTATGATAGGGATGCTCGGATTTGATATTGGATATGGATATGATAGAGTTAATCAATATGGTGAAAAACAACCAGCTTGGAAGACAACCCTTACTTTTGGTCAGCAATTTTAAAATATAGGAAATGCTTATGAAAAAATACTCCAAACACTTATCGTTCAATTTTATATTTTTATTCTTTATAACTAGTGGATACTCCCAATTAAAAATTGGTTATATACAATCGGAGAGAATTCGAACAGAATATGAAGACTTCACAGAAGCTGAATCCCAGTTGCAGATGGAATATCAAAAAGTACAAACCGAATATGAGAAAATGATTTTACAACTAGACAGCTTAAATAAAGACTATGAAGTCAAGCGTCTGATGGCTCTAGATAAAGGCGAGAGCATTAAACAGCAAATTGTACAAATGGAACGTTCAATTCAGACTTATCAGGCTGAAAAGGTTGGGCCGCAGGGAGAATTGATGAAAAAGTCAGCTCAAATGGAATATGAAATTCTTGGCAAGGTCAGAGAAGCTGTACGAAAAGTGGCGATCGATAAAAAATTCGACTATATTATGGATGCTCAGATGGGGTTACTGTATGTTAAGCCACAATATGATATGACGGATGATGTACTACACGAACTGCGTAATATAAAATCAGAATAAAAATTGGAATTCACATTAAGAGAGATTGCTCATCATATAAACGGGGAAGTTGTAGGAGATCATTCTTGTAAAATAGTTGGGGTATCTGAAATTCAAAACTCGGAGCCCCAGACTATCACATTTTTAGGTAATCCTAGTTACTCAAAATTTGTTTTAAATACAAAAGCTGATGCGATAATAGTCAACGCAGCCGGTGATTTAAAGGGCAGAAATGGCATAGTTGTTGCCAATGCCCAGTTGGGCATTGCTCAGACACTAGAGTTGTTTCACCCTGCGGTTTCCAAGCAGCCATTTATTGACCCAACTGCAATAATAGATGATGATGTTCACCTAGGTTCAAATCTCACTATCGGACCAGGCTGCGTAATACAAAAAGGAACTACAATCAAAGACGGATGCGTGATCGGTCCCAAAACTGTAATAGGTTCAAACAGCCAAATTGGCGAAAATTGTATTCTCCATGCTAATGTTACTATATATAACAATATTAAAGTTGGCGATAGGGTTGTAATCCATAGCGGGACCGTTATTGGTTGCGATGGTTATGGTTACGTGCCAATAAAAAATGGACACCAAAAAATTCCTCAAACAGGTAATGTGATCATTCATGACGATGTAGAGATAGGCTCCAATTGTGCGATTGATAGGGCTACAATTGGAAGTACCTCAATTGGTGAAATGACAAAAATTGATAACTTAGTTCATATTGCGCACAATGTTAAAATTGGCAGAGGTTGTTTACTCACTGCGGCGTTTGCTGTAGCAGGAAGTGCAGAAATAGGAGATTTCTGTACCTTCGCGGGTCAGGTTGGTATTGCACCCCATGTTAAAGTTGGCAATAAATCTACTGTGGCTGCAAAATCAGGAGTTACGAAATCTTTAGAGGGGGGTAAGGTTTATGCTGGGATGCCTGCCAGAGACATAAGAAAGCATAACAAAAGCATAGCCTCGATAAATCTTGTTGAAAAACTATATAAAAAAGTAGACATTTTAGTTCAGAATGCTAAAACAGATCTTGAGAAAAAATAATGGAAAGGAAGCAAAGAACAATTAGAAGTTCGCAGTCGTGTAACGGTGTTGGACTGCATACAGGAGTCAAAACACAAATCACGTTTCACCCTGCACCAGAGAACTATGGCATACGCTTCATAAGATCTGATATTCCAGATTGCGCTGAAATTAAAGCTGATATTGATCATGTAGTGGACATATCACGGGGCACAACTATTGAAGAAAACGATGTAAGAATACATACTGTTGAGCATGCTCTAGCTGCTGTGAGTGGGCTTAGGCTAGACAACATATTAATTGAATTGACAGGAAAAGAGACTCCCATTATGGATGGTAGCGCTAAGGATTTTGTTGAGTGTCTGATCAAGGCTGGAATAAAAGTGCAGAATCAGAAAAGAAAAGTATTAGAGATTACAAAAGCTGTAAACTATACTAATCCTTATCGAGATATTGACATCCATGTTATTCCCTCTGATAGATTTAGAACTACATTTATGTTCGAATATAACCTCCCTGCTTTAGGTTCTCAATACCAAGCAATATATAACATGGAGGAAGACTTTGCTTTCGAGGTGGCACCCGCTAGAACTTTTTGCTTCCTGAGCGAAGTAGAAATGTTAAAAGAAAGAGGATTAATTAAAGGTGGAGGGTTAGAAAATGCTGTAGTCATAATTGATAGACCGATTGATGCCATAGAGATTGAAAGGTTGAAAAACTTATTTGGTATTGAGCGCAATATCATTCAAGGAGCGAATGGTATTTTAAATGGCAAAGTTTTGAGATTTAAAAACGAACCTGTGAGGCATAAAACATTGGATTTGATTGGAGATCTAGCGCTTCTTGGTTTTCCAATTAAAGGTCATGTCACAGCTGCTAGAGCAGGTCATGCCAGCAATGTTGAGTTCGTAAAGAAATTGAAAGAACAATATTACAACGAATTAACAGAGTTACAATCATGAACAGTTTAAAAAATAAAAAGAATTTTAATATAAACGAAATCATTGAAATACTACCACATAGATATCCCTTTATATTAATAGATAAAATCCAGATAAATGAACCAGGAATTTCTTTGACTGCGATGAAGAATACGACTATAAATGAGCCCTATTTCCAAGGACATTTTCCTGGGCAGCCGATAATGCCTGGAGTTTTATCATTAGAAATGATGGCTCAAGCAGGTTCATTTTTGATGCTAAATCAGGTTGATGATCCGTTAACTAAAAATATGTTCTTCACCACAGTTGAGAAGGCCAAGTTCAAAAAACCAATTATCCCAGGTGATCAATTAACCGTAAATGTAGACCTCATTAAAAAGAAACTTAACCTATGTAAGTTTCATGGTCGTTGTAATATCGATGGTGCTTTAGCTGTTGAAGGAATATTTACTGCAAATATAGTAGACCGAGTGGGGTCATAATATTTCCAAAGCAATTCATTCAACTGCAGTCATTCACTATTCTGCTTCAATTGGAGAAAATGTTCAGATTGGACCATACTCAGTCGTATCAAAAAACGTCGTAATTAAAGATGGCTGCAAAATTGGTAATCATGTAAATATAGCATCTAACACAACAGTAGGAGAGAATTGTAAGATTTATCATTGCAGTTCAATAGGTGAAATTCCACAAGATTTAAAGTTTCGAGGAGAAAAAACTGAGACTATCATTGGTTCTGACACAACTATAAGGGAGTATGTTACTATAAATCGGGGTACTGAGGAATCAGGTGCAACGAGAATAGGATCGGGTTGTCTCTTGATGGCCTCAACTCATATTGCGCACGATTGTTTCCTAGGTGACAATGTAATAATGTCTAATCTCTCTACTCTCGGTGGTCATGTCGAGCTGGGAGATTGGGTAGTTTTAGGAGGTGGTGTTTTAGTGCATCAGTTTACAAAAATAGGAGCACATGCTTTTGTTGGTGGAGGCTTCCGAGTTGTTCAGGATGTGCCTCCGTTCATTATTGCTGCAGATCATCCGCTTGTGTTCAAGGGAATTAATTCTGTTGGTTTAAAAAGGCGTGGCTTCAACCTTCAAGATAGATCAATGATAAAAAAAATATATAAAATATATTTCTTATCTGGTTCGAATAGGAAAGATTCAATAAAAAAGGTATTGACTGAGATACCATCATCTGACATTAAGAGTCAGATAGTTAACTTTGTTGAATCTTCCAATAGAGGTATCATTTAAGGTTTTTCTTGAGGACATTCTATTTTTATCTTTTACTTTTAAGCATCTGTAACGCCCAGTCTTCCAGATTTAGATATCTAGAAAGTAATGTAAACGATGTTGTTTTTTCAGCTTCTTTGTGGCTTAGTAATACATTATTAATAAATCCATTAACTTACAGTAGATTTACTGCACAGATAGGCTTCTCAACAATCCCCATTAAAGAACCAACGAGATTATGGACGTATCCAAATTTTGACTTCGGCTTTAGATTAACAAAAAATTTATCAATTACTTCGAAGGCTTATGGATACGTAGCAGAGGAAGATGCCCCACAAGTAATTGGCGGTGGGTTGCAATATTATTTCGGAAGTCAAGACGCTCATGATTGGAGTTTATCGCTTCAAAGGACTGATTTACTGGGTTTAGAGTACTATAATTTGAAATCTCTGAACTTTGACCTAGGTAAGTGGTTCTCATATAATACTAACTTATTAAAGGTGAGTTTTGGCACAAATCTTTTTGATGGCGTTGCCTTTAAGGTTCCGATTGACCAGAAAAAATATTTTGATGGTAAGTTCAATTACGTTGCAGTAACCGTGCTGAGGCCTTTCATGTTTTTTGATATTGGAATTGGATTAAAATTCAGTTCAAAAAATTCCACTCTTCTATTGCACACAAAAAAAGATTTTAATTGATGAAAAAAAGAGTATCGATTTTAGGATCAACAGGCTCTATTGGTATCAACACACTAAAAATTCTTATGCGCCTAGAAGATGAGTTTGAAGTGACTTGCTTAACCGCTAATACTAACTGCAACCTGCTTATAGACCAAGCCAAAAGATTTAATCCTGAATCAGTTTGTATTGTCGATGAAAGTTCATATGAAAAAGTAAAAAATGCGCTATCCTCCACTGATATTGAAATATTCAGTGGAAGATCTGGTTTGCTGGATGTGTCGCAAAGAGATAATGTTGATATCGTGGTGAATGCACTAGTAGGAGCAGCTGGTATGGAACCTACAATTAATACAATAAATTCAGGTGTGGATGTTGCCCTTGCAAACAAAGAAAGCCTGGTAATGGCAGGCCGAATTATTAAATCTAAACTTAAAGAAAAAGGGTCAAGAATTTTTCCAATTGATAGTGAGCATTCTGCTATTTGGCACTGTCTTTTGGGTGAAAAATTTGAAGATGTAGGCAGATTGATTTTAACTGGAAGCGGCGGGCCCTTTAGAGAGAGAAATATCAACGAGTTCAATAATATTTCTGTTGAAGAGGCGCTGGATCATCCTAACTGGCAGATGGGTAAAAAGATATCAATAGACAGTGCAACCATGATGAACAAAGGTTTAGAAGTAATTGAAGCTTACTGGCTATTTGATTTTGAACCAAATCAAATAGATATAGTAATTCATCCGCAATCTATTATTCATTCAATGGTGGAGCTAAAAGACAAATCAATAAAAGCGCAAATGGGAGTTCCTGACATGAAAATTCCTATTCAATTTGCGCTATCATATCCTAGGCATTTTGAATCTTCTTGGGACGCGCTAGATTTTTATGAAATAGGTAGTCTAACTTTCGAAAAGCCGGACTTGGAAAAATTCCCATGTATTGGCTTAGCTTATAGAGCTCTGGACAGAATCGGGAGTTCATGTGCAGCATTAAATCTTGCTAATGATCATGCTGTAAATCTTTTTTTAAGTGAGAAAATAAACTTTAATGAAATTGCAAAAATCAACGAGGATGTGTTAGAAAATCACCCATGGATAGAGGAGCCAAGCTTGGAAGACATACTGGAGCTAGGAAGCTGGGTAGATAAATATCTATTAAAATACTGATTTAGTGGAACAAAAATATCATTTTATTGTAGATTAAATATATGACTACTCTTTTGGCGACAATAATTGTTTTAGGTGTCTTGGTTACTATACACGAATATGGCCATTTCATTGCCGCCAGATCAGTAGGAATAAGAGTTGATAAGTTTTCTGTAGGAATGCCGCCCAGATTTTTAACTATTACATCTTGCGATGATGCTCTCATTCTAAAATTATTTTTTTTCAAAAAAGACGCCAATGGGAAATTAACTTGGGCACCTGTTTTCCAGACGTCAATAGTAAAGCCTGGTAGAGTTGGATCTAAAACTGAGTACGTTGTAGCCCTATTACCTCTTGGCGGTTACGTAAAAATGGCTGGGATCATCGATGAAAGCATGGACACAAAAATCAACCATAAAGATGATGAATTCATGTCAAAGCCCTTGTGGGCCAAACTCTGGGTCATGAGCGCTGGAGTTATTATGAATACCATCTTGGCATTTGTAATCTTTTCCTCAATTGGGTACTACCAAGGTACTGCAACAATCAGCGATGAACCTGTCATAGCAGAGATAATTGAGGAAATGCCAGCTGAAAAAGCGGGACTTGTCGTTGGTGACAGAGTATTAAAAATAAACGATAACGAAGTATACACTTGGTCTGATTTGACAAAATCGATACATCAAAAACCAAACGAAGAAATAAAATTAAAGATTGATAGATCCGGCGATATATTAAATTTCAATATAACAACAACAATAAGAGAAATCCCTAATAAAAATGGTACAAGTAATGTTGGTGCCATCGGTATTGTTCCACAGATTACATACGATGAAATGACCCTGTTCCAAGCTTTGAATTCGGGCATTGCACGTACCCTTGGAAGTTTTGGAATGATAGTTGAAAGCTTAAAAATGTTAGGGTCAGGAGCAGCTTCGGTATCAGATTTTGGAGGTCCGATCATGATTGCACAGTTGGCGGGTAAAACAGCTGAAGCAGGGATGATACCATTCTTTACATTTATGGCATTATTAAGTGTTAATCTAGCATTCTTAAATATATTGCCAATACCAGGCTTGGA
>CAJWHU010000050.1 GCA_913041325.1 uncultured Fidelibacterota bacterium
AATTGATCCAGAACAGTTTTACTATGAAGATCCATTTGCAGGCAAGGGCATTCCTTACACGTTGTCAATAAATCCACTTCTTGGTGAATATATAGTCCCTATAAAAAATATTTTGCAAAACATAATTATGGGCAATGAGAGTAATAGTGGATTTAAACTAATTGCCAACGAGAGGAATAATCCTTTTTTACAAATTCCGCTCAAAGTTGGTAACAATGAACCTAATTTGAGGTTAGAAATCATTTATGTATACGAAGACTAAATATTCGCTCGTTACTCTGACATTTGTATCAATTTGCTACTCACAAGGTATGCTTAATGGATATGGTTTGGGGCATTACTATAGGCACCAAGGTTTGAAGAATGCTATTGATGGGATTTCCTGGATTGCCCCTTCCAATATTAATGATGTAAGCCTTTCAAACCCATCGACATGGCATAATCTAGACTACACCCATTTGTCCATTTCTTACGGAGGCAGTGAAAATATTTTGCAAAAAGCAGATGCTACTAATGGATACTCTGGACTAACTAATGTCGTCTGGCTCACCCCAATCAAGAAAATCTCGTCAATAGGATTTGTACTTGAACCATACGTAGATCAGAGAGTAAATATTGTTGACCTAGACACGTCATATTTTGATGCTTTTGACACAACATATAACCTTGTGAGGGGCTTGAGCCGTCACGGAGGTATAATGTCCATAAAATTAGGATCTTCGTTTAAATTAAATGAAAAGATTAGCTTTGGTTTGTTCAATAATATATTATTTGGCTCTGCTAGAACTACCGAGTCAATATTTTTTGACGGCAGTCCAATACTTAAAACATCTAGAGTTGAGTATGATGGATTAATTAGTGAGTTATTTTTATCTTTTGATTTATTTGATAATACTAAAGTTTATTCTCATTATTCTCACACTCTAAGGCCTTTATCAGCTACTATTCAAAAAAAGTATCTATTTGATGATACTAATCAAAATGGTTATCATGATTACTCAGTGCCAGGATTAGATTTTCCAATACCAGATAGCGTTAGCTCAGACCAAAAGATTGAAGTCGGCGATTTACATGCTCCTAAAAACTTTAGCTTTAGTGTATTGAAATATTATAAAACAAGGCTATCTGGCTTAATAGAATTTGGTAACATGAGAGATTATTGGAAGTCCAATAATTTTATAAAATTTCCAAACGAAAATCGCATTTCTAGTTCAAATTATTTGAAGATGGGTTTAACAACTTATCCAAAAAATTATTCAATTAAGCTACTTGATAAAATATTAATCAATGCTGGTTTAATTTTTTACGAACATAAATTAGATAAAAAAAATATGAATGTTAGGGAGTTAGGATACTCTATGAGTATAGGATTTAAGTTTAAACCATTGCAAAACCAAATTGGTCTTAGCTA
Source organism: uncultured Fidelibacterota bacterium (assembly GCA_913041325.1). The sequence goes on from CAJWHU010000050.1 coordinate 1,412, forward strand.
CTATCATGGGAGCAGATCTTATTCTAATATTGATGAGAAGGAATCTGTAAAACAAATACAATTGGGTATCAGTCTAGCCGATATCTGGTATGTTAAGAGGAGACAAAAATAATCATGAGGCTGTTAAAATTAGTACAAATTTTCCCATTGCTTATCATATCTATGATGTGCACCCCACCGAGCAACACTGGAGCAGACGCTCTGGCAGATAAGCAGAAGTTGGACTCCTTGAGAAATCTGCGGTGCCCTAGATTAATGAGCAGCGCTGCAGAGTACTACAGGAACCGAGATTGGAAACAAACTGTTAAAATCTATGGTGAGATTACTACCTTGGACTGCGATGAATGGAACCCTGTCTATGCACCCCCCCAAGAAATTTATCAATATTACGCTATCGCTTACGAACAGATGGGCAGGTTCGACAGTGCTGAGTATGTTCTTCTTGACGGTTTGCAGAAACTCCCTGATAACGTGGATCTTCGAAAAAGACTCGCATACTCTTATAAAAAGCAAGGCAAATATGATGAGCAAATTGTTGAATATGAAAGACTTGTAGGAATGGTACCTGAAGACCTTTCTGTTATGAATGATTTGTCTAAGTTGTACAAAGAAAATGAAAGATATGATGACCAGATATTCATCCTCGAACAGATTTTGAAAGTTGACCAGGGTAACGAGATCGCACAGAGTGAGCTTGCTATGGCATTCGAAAATAGCGGCAGAGATCCGCTCGATGTATATCGTAAAAGATATGAGGATAATCCAGAAAATCTAAGTTATGGTCTTGACTACGCTGATAGATTAATGCAAGCAGAAAGTTATCAAGATGCTTTACCAATTCTCAGAAAGTTGATTTCAAAAGATCCGAATAGCAAACTTTCGTATAGAAAATTGGCTGAGGCGAGCAAATTAGTTGATGACCTAGATGGAGCCGCTAAAGCATATGAGGAGTTATTTAAGATTGACCCGCGTGATATAAAAACTGCAATAAACATTTCGGATATTTATTTAGAAAATGATGATTACAGACAGGCGCTTAAATGGGCAGATAAAGCCAGTACTCTCGATAGCAAAAGTGGTGAAGGCGAAGGGCAGAAAGGAAAAGTGTATTACTTTGGGTGGGACAATTTTCGTCAAAACCCATTTACTAACGATGACAGAATTGTTGCAAAACTGGCATATGATTATTTTGTTGAAGCTGAAAAGAAGGGGCACAACGGGTTTAGTAAATCCTCTTGGCTTAGGGAAAACCAAAAAGATGTTTTGTACGGCAAGGCACAATGGTTTATGGCTGAAGATAAAATCAAAAGGAGCCGTAGTATAGCTACTAAATCAGAGAATTATAACTGGGTAACTGAATCTTTGAAAGCAGAGGAGGGTTGGAAATAAGGTATGAGCAATCTTGCAAATTCTGATCCTGAACTATTTGGTATTTTGCAGAAAGAGGCAGAAAGAGAGGAGTCCACAATAGAATTAATTGCTTCGGAAAATTTTACTAGCCAAGCTGTCATGGAAATGGTTGGTGGTGTAATGACAAACAAGTATGCTGAGGGTTATCCTGGCAAGCGCTACTATGGAGGCTGCGATGTCGTTGATGAAGCTGAGAACATGGCCCGTGACCGCTTAAAAAAATTATTTGGAGCAGAATATGTTAATGTCCAACCACATTCTGGATCTCAGGCCAACATGGCAGTTTTTATGACCTTCCTCAAACCAGGTGACCTTATTATGGGTTTAGACCTTGCGCATGGAGGGCACCTAACACATGGGAGTATGGTCAACTTTTCAGGACAGCTATACAAATCAATTTTCTATCATGTATCTAAGAAGACCGGCCGAGTAGATTTCGATGAGGTCAAAGCCTTGGCTTTAGAACATAGGCCTAAACTTATTATTTGCGGGGGAAGTGCGTATCCTCGTCATATTGAATTTCAAAAATTTCGTGAAATAGCCAATTCTGTAGATGCATTTCTTATGGCTGATATAGCACATCCAAGTGGACTAGTTGCGTCAGGTGTTCACCCATCGCCAATGCCTTACTGTGATGTGGTTACAAGTACAACCCATAAAACACTAAGAGGACCAAGAGGCGGAATCATAATGATGGGAAAAGACTTTGAAAACCCATGGGGAAAAAAAGCACCAAAATCTGGGAGAACTAAAATGGTTTCAGAACTAATTGATGCTTCAGTTATGCCAGGCGTTCAAGGGGGGCCACTTATGCATGTAATTGCAGCTAAGGCGGTTGCATTTGGGGAGGCGCTTAAACCTAGCTTTAGAACCTATACTGAAGAGATAATAAAAAATGCAAAAACTATGGCTGAAGAGTTTCTTAAGCTTAACTATAAACTTGTGTCGGGGGGTACTGATACTCATGTTGTTCTAATTGACCTTACAAATAAAAACATTACTGGCAGGGAGGCCGAAAAATATTTGGGACAAGCGGGCATACATTTAAACAAGAACATGGTTCCCTTTGATACTAAAAGTCCCTTTGTTACGAGTGGAATTAGGGTGGGGTCTCCAGCATTAACAACAAGAGGAATGGGTGCTGATGTAATGCGTGAAATTGTTCGCTGGATAGATACTATAATAACCAAACCGGGTAATGAGCATATCATAAAAAGTATAAGGCAGGACATAAGAACATTATGTGCAAAATACCCTATCTATAAACATTGAGTTTTTATTGTTGAGGAAATTGTGAAATACACGCATATGCTCATGTGCTTTTCAATATTATTCGTATCATGTGCGCCAAAAACATTTTTATTAGAGCGCCCAAAGCTATTATCGGTGTATTTTGACAGAAAAATAAATCATTTAGAGAAAAGTAAAAATCATAATATCGATCATCAACGTGAGTTAATTAAAACACAGATTGAGTACGGTTTTGGTGTAGTGATGGAACAAGCTGATAGACTGCTTGATGAAGACTACGAAACTGCTCTTGATATGTATCAGAAGGCCAATCAACTTTTTAGTGATGCGAAAAGTTCAGCATTGCTTGTTTTAAACCAAAAACACACAAAGTTCGAAGATTGGATCAGAAAAGATGCCAAAATTAATTTTGACAAAAACGACATAGCCGATTTATACTGGCTTGCTGCGGCTTATGGTGGTTCAATTAGCTCAAGCAGAGGTAACCCATACGAATTGATTCATCTACCGACCGTAGGACGTATATTAAGAACATGTATCGCGATAGATTCTAGCTGGAATAATGGTGCTGCATACTCTGCAATGATGAGTTTTACTTCCTCAAGATCTGATTTGAGCGAAAAGATGCTCAGAGACTCCGTGGATTATTATTTTGAAAAAGCCATAATTTTATCAGATAGCCTTGACGCTAGCCTTTTTGTTACTTATTCTGAGGCTATCCACAAAACCTATCAAGAGCGTGATAAGTTTGAGGAAAAACTCAATTTCGTAATCAATATGGATATCAAACCGAACAACAAATACGAATTAACCAATTTAATTTCAAAAAACCGTGCAGAGTGGTTGCTGGCAAAAACAGACGAATACTTTATCGAATGAAGAGATATTTGCTAACAATACTAGTATTGACCTCTCTATGCTATAGCAGGAAGGTTGTTGTCAAAATGGGCACCCTTGCTCCAGAAGGAACAGATTGGCATGGTATGTTAATTGAAATGGGGCAAAAATGGAAAGAGGCAACAAAAGGTAAGGTCCACCTTAGAGTATACCCCGGCGGTGTTCTAGGTGACGAGAGAGACATGGTGCGAAAAATGAGAATTGGGCAGATCCACGCTGCAGCAATGACTACCGAGGGTTTATCTGAAATTGTATCAGACTTTTCTTGTTACTTTGTGCCTTTGGTTTACCAAAACTCTAGCGATGTAAAAAGGGTAACGGATGCGTTATTACCAGATCTAGAAAAAAAATTAGAAAAAAGTGGATTTAAACTACTTTACATATCAGAGTTGACTTATGCATATTGGTTTTCCACCAGTCCAATCAAAGTTCCCTCTGACTTGAAAAGCAAGAAGTTCTTCACCTGGGCCGGAGATTTTCGATGGGAGCAAATATATAAAAAAGCAGGGTACAATCCAGTGCCTCTAGCATCGACAGATATTCTCTCAGCCTTACAAACAGGTCTTATTAGTACAATTCCTCAGCCACCAATTTATGCTCTAGCTCAACAATCTTTTGGAATCGCTAATCATATGCTAGATCTGAAATGGGGTGTTTTGATGGCTGGAATTGTCGTTGATATGAAAACCTGGAAAAAAATTCCTCAAAACTATCATGATGAACTTATTTCCATAGCTGATGGTATACAGAAAAAATACTATGAGCGAAATAATAATGCTGACGAGCAAGCTCTAAACGCAATGAAAGAATATGGACTGCAGGTACATAGTATTAATGATGAAGAAAAAAAGTTGTGGTTTAATGAGGTTGAAAAAGTAAGCTTATATTTGAGAGGAGATATAATACCTGAAACTATTTATGATGCGGTAATCAGGTTGACAAAAGACTAAAGAATTCATGGTCAAAGTCTCAATTTTAGACCAGCTATTACAAAAATCAAGAATACTAGAAAACACATTGGCATTATTTATATTCACTGCTATGTGTGTCTTGCCGGTTTTAGAACCACTTTGTCGTCTTTTAAATATCAATAGTATCCCAGCCTCACAGGTTCTTGTTCAGCACTTTACATTATGGATTGGGTTGTTAGGAGCAGTACTTGCATCGAGGGAAAATAAACTTCTTGCTCTGACCAGAGAGCCCCTATTATCCAGAGAAAAAAAACTATCTGTGGGTAAATGGATAGCGAAGCTAATTACTTTTTTCGTTCTTATTTCACTAGCCTGGGGCAGTTGGGAGCTAGTGAAAATAGAAATGGAATATCCTGTCAACATAGCACCGGGTATACCCCGGTGGCTTGCACAATTAATAATGCCACTTGGATTTGGATTAATTGCATTTCAAGTTTACATAAATAGTTATGAAAAACAGATTCATAAAATTTCTCTTTTAATTTTTAGCGCAATTTTAGTTTATAGTAGCTATTCTGATTTTTTACTAGATACCATACCAGTATTATATGTTGGAACATTCATCATTCTAGTAGCTTTATTTTATGGTTCACCGATTTTTGTCGGACTTGGAGGTCTCGCGGTTTTGTTATTTTGGTATGATTATACACCAATTTCTGCCATTCCTGCAGAGGCATATAGAATAGTTGTTTCTCCAACTCTACCTACTATTCCACTATTCACTCTAGCTGGATATATTCTTGCTGAGAGTAGAGCCTCCGAGCGCCTTGTTAAAGTGTTTAGAGAATTATTTGGTTGGGTGCCAGGTGGAACGCCCGTAGTTATAATTCTGCTTTGTGGGTTTTTTACCGCATTAACTGGAGGCTCAGGGGTTACAATACTTGCTCTAGGTGGATTACTATTACCAATGTTGCTTAAAGAGGGTTACAGCAAAAATTTCTCATTGGGTCTTATTACTGTATCTGGGTCAGTAGGGTTACTATTTCCACCTAGTCTTCCTCTGATCATTTACGGAGTAACTGCAGGCGTATCAATTAAAGATATATTTATTGCGGGGTTATTTCCAGGCTTAATATTAGTTCTTTTCATTTCATCCTGGGCGGTTTATCAAGGAAGTAGAGGTCAATTAAAGTTAAAAAATTTTATATTACGTCGTGCCTTAAGAGTTTCTTGGGATACAAAGTGGGAACTGCTTTTGCCATTTTTAATTATTTTTGGTGTTTTTGGAGGTTATACAACATTAGTTGAAACTTCAGCGATTACAGTAGTGTATATTTTTATCGTCGAAGTTTTTGTTTATAAAGATATCGAAATTTCCTATGTTCCCAAGATTGTACTTGATTGTGCAACCCTAATCGGGGGTGTGTTAATTATTTTAGGTGTTGCCATGGGATTAACAAGCTATCTGGTCGATGCTCAGATTCCAATGGCCATTTTAAACTGGACAAAGGAATTCGTTTCTAATAAATATGTCTTTCTTTTGATGTTAAACATATTTCTTTTGGTAGTAGGTTGTCTAATGGATATTTTTTCAGCCATAATAGTGATTGTACCACTAATATCTCCGCTTGGAGAATATTTTGGGATAGAGCCAGTTCACCTAGCAATAATATTTATTGCGAACTTAGAACTTGGTTTCTTGACACCACCAGTGGGCATGAATCTATTCTTGTCTGCATATAGATTTAATGAAAATATGACACAAATTTATAAAGCAACCTTACCCTTTTTCATTATCAAGCTTATCGCAGTTGGTGTTATAACGTACGTACCAGTATTGGCTTTGTTGTTTTTTAGATGAGTGTACCTACATTCACCTTAGCTAATCAATACTTGATTTTAAAAGATGACAAAAGATATATTTAAAGTAATTAATAGGGGGCCAATTTTATACCTTAAACGCTATTACCACGTCCGAACGGACGGAAACAACAATAAATTATTTTTAGGAGACGGCTAATGAAGCGTTTTTGTGTTATGTTTTGTGTTTTGGTACTCACAATTAGTACCACCTTATCTCAAAGTGAGGCAGGAGCAATATTCTTACTTATTGCCCCTGGCGCACGAGCTGGGGGTATGGGAGAGGCCCACGTAGCTGTTGCCAACGATGCTTACGCAAGCTATTGGAACCCAGCTGGACTAGGTTTTTTGCAAGGCAGGGAGTTGGCCATGATGCATGTTAACTGGCTGCCAGGTCTTGCTGATGATTTATACTATGAATTTTTAGCTTACCGCAAGAGTTATCCAAACCTTGGTACGGTTGGCGGACACCTAATCTTTCTGAATCTTGGAGAACAAATAAGAACAAGCGAAACAGGTGATAATCTAGGCACATTTACAAGCTATATGTCGGCTTTCTCACTCTCCTATGGTGCATTAATATCAAAAAATAAATCTTTTGGAATAAATGCAAAGGTATCGTACCAACATCTTGTGGAAATGGGAGCCGGGAGTGAAAAGGGAAAAGGTACATCCACAGATTTTGGTTTTGATATTGGTTATTTGCATAAAGAGTGGTTGTTGCCAAAATTAACACTAGGTTTAAATCTATCTAACTTAGGACCAAAAGTATCTTTTATAGACCCTGACCAAGCGGATCCCCAGCCTACTAACTTGACGATTGGTTTGAATTATGCTTTGCTTGATGGTGAATTTAATAAAATGAATATTGTCTATGACGTGGATAAGCTATTAGTATCATCATATCCTGATATGGACTGGGATGGCAATGGTTACATAGGCGGTTTCGATGAGGATGGCAATCTAAGTCCTGGTAATGATTACAATGAAGATGGCAAAATAGAAATAGCCCATACAGACCCCATATACCTAGCATTATTCACATCATGGTTCAATGATTGGTTTCTAGGGGGAGATATAGATTATGGACCTAATAGTCCTGGTAATGGAGACGGCATTATCGGCGGATATGAATGGGTTGATGGGGACGGAGACGGTATAATTGACCCAGGAAAGTGGTTTGACTCAAATTCAAATGGGATTGTTGATGCTGGTGAAAACGAAATGGTTCCCACACCTGGAGAGCCAAATGAATCAGGGTGGGGTAAGTACAATGAACACGGCATAAAAGAAGTTGGGAATTCTAAAGACAGGTCTATCAAAGATGAATTGGACCGTTTGGTTCACAATTTTGGCTTTGAATATTGGTATGGTAAATATTTTGCTATCAGATCAGGGTTCTATTATGATAAGACGGGGAAAATTAGCAATCCCACATTTGGAATAGGTTTAAGGTTTTCTGGCTATGGTTTTGATTTTGGTTACACATACGGTGAGCAGGGACATCCTCTAACAAATACCATGCGATTTTCACTTAATATAGAATATTAAATTATATCCTCTAATGTCGCGTAATTTATTTCGCGGGTCAATATTATTGACCTGTTTACTGGGTCAATTAAATGCTGAAATAAATGGTTTATTAAAAATTTGCGCAATTCGAGTTGATTTTATTGAAGCTAATATTGCGTCAAGCACCTCAGGGTCAGGTAAATTTCTCTATGAAAATAAAGGCATTGATTGTGGCAAATATACCATTGATCCCTTACCTCATGATAGAGATT
>CAJWHU010000051.1 GCA_913041325.1 uncultured Fidelibacterota bacterium
TTCCTTGGTTGGCAGTTGCAAAACAGGGATAAAAATAAGAAAACTAATTAAGCTTTAATGGAAGCACTTCCTCTAATTATACTGCTGTTATTATTTTTTTGTTTTATACTCGTTTTCGAAATTGTAAAAATAAAAAAACAGCTAAGAAAAGTATCCAGATTGACCCAGGTGATGAAAACAGATTTAAAAAAATTGATAGACAATAATAGCATTAAATAATTTTATAAATCCTTTTTGTTGGGCGTAAGGTTTTTAAATAAATTCACCAGTTAATTTTTGGGACAATGGAACAAACTACAACATTTGAAGAGCAGAAAAAAGAATCTAGCAGGATCTATTCCCTGTTTTATTCCTTTTTTTTGATTCCCTTTATGATAGCGATCTTTGGAGCCGTTTTCTTTCTTCTCTTTAGATTTATCACATACGAAACTACTGATGCGTCAGAACTACTCAATCAGGTTAAAATAGGCTCAGCGACCAAACGCTGGCAGTCTGCTTACGAGCTCTCAAAGGTACTCAACGACCCTGATGCAGTGCCCTTTGATTTATCTTTCAAAAACCAAATGGTATCCGCATATGATCACGCTATAAATGATGATCCGTTGGTACGAGCCTACCTGGCCATTGCGATGGGCGCAACGGGGGATCAGTATTACGGAGATAAACTCGTTCTCGGACTAAATGACGAATCAAGAGAGTCCCGGCTTGCTGCCATTCAGGCCGTAGGTATGGTAAAAGAGCAAAGTGCGATTAGTAGGCTTTCTGAAATAATTAAATCGTCCGACTTTCAAGATGAGCGATTAGCCGCAACTATGTCACTCGGTTTTATTGGTAATAGTAAAACGATACCCCTACTAAAAAGTTTGCTTGACGACGACGAACCTAATATTAGATGGGACGCTGCGATCGGCTTGGCAAAAATGGGTGAAGATTCATCAATCCCAACCATTCAAAATCTAATGGATCGAAATTACCTCTCAACCTTTCCTGAGCTTGACCAAAATGAAGTAACCAAAGTGATACTAACTGCGATCGAGACGACGACAATCATAGTTGACCAGCGCTTTGAACCACTACTTGAGACACTTGCCAGCTCTGATGAGAATTTGAAAGTTAGAAACGCAGCAATTAAAACACTTAAGTTTGCTTACAACAAAAATACATAAAAATTATGTCAAAAGAAAAAACAGTACCTAATGCAGCAGTTGGATCCTCAGCTGAAAACGCCTTTAAAAGACCTGAGAAAAGCAGAAGAAATTTTCTAGGTTGGCTATCGCTAGGCTGGGTTGCGTACCTTGGAGTTACCGGTGGATTTTTCACTATGATCGTCCGATTTTTGTTTCCGAATGTACTTTTTGAACCACCGCAGTCGTTCAAAATTGGCTACCCTGACGATTTTTCTAAGAATTCTGTAGACATCAAGTTTAAAAAACAGTTTAACGCCTGGATAGTCAGAGATGAGGAGTCAATATTTGCCCTTTCCACTGTTTGCACGCATCTTGGTTGTACTCCAAACTGGCTTCCTGTAGAATCAAAGTTTAAATGTCCTTGTCATGGTAGCGGATTTAGAATGACAGGCATACATTTTGAGGGTCCCGCTCCTAGACCTCTGGAAAGATTTAAAATAGGCCTTGCAAACGACGGTCAAATACTTGTAGACAAGACAAAAAGTTTTAAGTGGGAAAAGGGTGAATGGGAAAATCCTGAATCCTATTTGAAAGTGTAATGTCTTATTAAATAAATTAACAATCTAATATGGCAACCAATAAAAACAAAAAGTCCCTTTTAGACACTCTAGGTGAGTCTCAAATATGGAAATCAATAATTCGTTCTGGAATTCCACGAACACGACGGCAAAGAATGCATGCTGTTCTGGGAAGCGTTTTTTTACATCTTCATCCTGCAAGGCTACCTAAGCATGCGGTAAAGTTGGGATACACCTGGTGTATGGGTGGACTATCTTTTTTTCTATTTGTCAATCTGACCATTACCGGCATTCTGCTAATGTTTTATTACCGTCCGACAGTTGAATATGCTTACACGGATATTATTGATCTTGCTGAGCAAGTCCCGCTCGGTATTATGAGGGAGCTGCACCGATGGGCTGCTCACTCCATGGTTCTTGTTGTGTGGTTACACATGCTGAGAGTGTTCATGACTGGGTCGTACAAGCCACCCCGTGAATTCAACTGGGGCGTCGGTGTGCTGCTAATGACTCTTACAATGTTCTTGTCTTTCACTGGATATTTGTTGCCTTGGGATCAGCTTGCAATCTGGGCCGTAACTGTTGGTTCAAACATGGCGAGGGCTCACCCTTTTATAGGCCATGAGGGTCCTGGGGCCAGTTTACTCGCAATAGGAGACATTAATTTAGTACATATCGGGTCAGATGTTCGTTTTGCATTAATAGGAGGCAGGTTCGTCGGCGAGGCTACACTTTTACGATTTTACGTCATACACTGTATTGCTGTGCCGTTTATAATGATGATTTTTATGGCCGTTCACTTTTGGCGCATCAGAAAAGATGGTGGAATCTCTGGACCTCTATAAAGGATAGTAAAATGTTAGACGCATTCAAAAGCACAGTAGACTACCTATCAGCACCGACCATCAGTTTCTCAATATTGACTGTTGTTACGCCTATTTTATTTCCTCCAACAGACTGGTTTGACAAAATAAATCGCAAACTTGGTTTTTATCTACTCTGGACAAAAACTGGTTTAGTTGCTGCAATGGCTGCCATTACTTTCTTCTTCATAGTTGGGTATATGGACACGAACTTTAATGTCATTTTAACGAAGGCAGACAATTTTCCAATTGTACTAATGGTATATTCCATCTATTATTTTACTTGGCTAGCTATGCACAAAGCTTACGTGAATGACGAAAGACTTGAGAATGGTCTAAAGCCTAGTGAATACAATGACCCTGATGATAAAGTACTAGTCTGGCCGGATTTAGTATACATAGAGTTTATCGCACTAATTCTTTTCACTGTATTTTTAGTTATTTGGTCAATTTTAGTAGCTGCTCCCCTTGAAGAGCCTGCTAACCCTGCAGCAACTCCAAACCCTTCAAAAGCTCCCTGGTACTTCCTTGGCCTTCAAGAGATGTTAGTCTATTATGATCCCTGGATTGCAGGTATAGTTTTACCAATATTTTGCGTAGTAGGACTAATGGCTATCCCTTACATGGACATCAATAAAAAAGGAGATGGTTATTACTCCTTTAAAGAACGAAGAGTAGGTATTTTTATATTCATGTATGGATGGATTGTACTGTGGTTATTTCTCATAGTTTTAGGAACGTTTTTCAGAGGTCCAAACTGGAATTTCTACGGACCATTTGAATATTGGGACTCACACAAGATTGTGGCTCTAAACAGTGTCAGCCTATCAGAATATTTCTGGGTTAAGCTACTTGGCAAGGGCCTACCAGAAAATATCTTGCTCAGAGAATGGTTAGGATTTCTAACTGTTGGAGGGTATCTGTTCGTCCTACCTTTAGTGCTAGCCAAAACCGTTTTAAAAGATATGTTCAAAGCATATGGTCCAACTAGGTTTGTTGCACTGATGATATTTGGTCTCGTGATGCTATCTCTTCCTCTAAAAATGTATCTGAGGTGGATTGCTAATCTGAGTTATTTCATTTCAATTCCGGAATACTTTTTTAACATATAGGTAAAGTAAGTTAAATGTTTACGAATGACGAAAGATATTGGGACATCAACCTACTAAATAAGTGGTTCGCAATATCGTCCATCATTTTCCTTGCTGTGACTGTATGGATATTCGTTGACGATAATGATGATGAATTCAAAGATTATCAACGTGAATTCAGAAAAATGCAAATTCAAGTTGCCCAAGAGAAGTTGGAACAACAGGCTGAAGAAGTTTCGGTAGAAAAACAAGCATATGAAGATGCTCTCTCTGCCGCAAGGTCTGAATTTGACAGTCGCAGCGAAGAACTTGGAACTTTAATGAGTCAACTTGGTGAGCTAAAAGACAAGCACTATGACCAGAACATGAAGTTTCAAAGTCACAAAGCTAATGTTGAAGCTCTAAAATATCTTGTTGAATCTGAGAACGCTCACGCCAACCATGGGCCCTCTAGCCGGGACGAGTACAATGCAGCATTAGAAAAACTGGATTTATTAAGACTCGCAAGAGAAGATACAGAAATTGAAATAGGTTTACTTGAAAGTCAGATAAAAGATATTAGATCCATTGTTAAGAAAAAACAGGATGACCTTGACAAGTATACCAAACAGTATACACTAACCGAAAATAAACTTGGTAAACTTGATAGAAGTAGAATGTCAATGGCAAACAAGTTAGGGGATATTGTACGAGATTTACCCATCCTCGATTTCCTTGATCCATATTACAAAGTCAATCAGATTGTTGTTGCAGATGTGAAATACGACGTCAACTTTGCTGCTGTACCAGTTGTTGATAGATGTACTAGTTGTCATCTGGGAATTGATAATCCAGATTTTTCTGATGCTCCGCAGCCTTATACTACACATCCTAACCTAGATCTTTATGTAACCTCAAATTCACCTCATCCCATGAACAATTTTGGCTGTACAAGTTGCCATGGTGGCAGGAGCAGGGGAACTTCTTTTGTTTCGTCATCTCACACGCCCAATTCATCCGAGGATAAGGAGAGGTGGAAAGAAGAACACGATTGGAAAGTTAACCACCACTGGCTCACGCCAATGTTACCCACTAAGTACACTGAAGCCAGCTGTTTTAAGTGTCATAACAATACAAGTGATCTTGCGGGTGGAGAAAAAATTAACCTCGGACTAACCTTAATAGATCAGGCAGGATGTAACGGATGCCACCACAACGAGGACTGGCCTACTCTTGCAAAATCTGGACCTAATCTGAAAAGAATTAATGAAAAATTAACTGAAGACTGGGTATCTAAATGGGTTAAGAATCCTAGACATTTTCGATATAATACCAGGATGCCATCAATTTTTGAACAACCAAACCAGGAAAGTGAAGAGGTTACCGCCTACAATAATGTAGAGATCGCAGGTATCACTGAATATTTATTCGATGGTAAAGAAAAGAATATCGGTAGTAATGATGAACAGTTTATAGGTGATGCCATAAGCGGAGAAAAATTATTTAACGCAGTTGGATGCATGGGATGTCATGTATCTGAAAAAAATCCAGAGAATGCTCCACACATAAATAATTACGACAATTTAACGAAGGTGCATGGTCCAAATCTTGTTGGAATTGGTTCTAAGGTTTCCGCTGAATGGCTATATGAATGGCTTATGGATCCGCAAGCCTATATGCCTGACACGAAAATGCCCAACTTGAGACTAGAACCACAACAGGCAAAAGATATCGCTGCCTATCTCCTCGAAGATAAGAATGAATCATTTGATAATCTTCCTGCCCATGACTTCGATCTTGCTGTGCTAGATGAACTAACCACAAACTGGCTAAAAAAGTCAAATCCAGAAAAATTTGCTGTTGCCAAAGCATCTAAGATGAGTCAAAAGGAAAAACTTAATTTTGTTGGCGAAAAAAGTATACGCCACTACGGATGTTTTGGGTGTCATAATATTGACGGTTTTGACGATGCAAAACCCATTGGTGTAGAGATAACAGAAGAAGGCTCAAAGCCAGTTGGTAAATTTGACTTCGGTCTCTTCCATGATATCGACCACACAGTACCTGCATGGATTGAGAATAAACTAAGGACTCCTAGAATATACGATCGAGGTAAAGAAAGTGAGCACCTTGACTTACTTAAAATGCCTAATTTCTATTTTTCCGAAGAAGAGATAGAAGCAATCACCGCTGCAGTTCTAGGATTTAATGCAAACAAAGTTAGTGACAACCTGAAAGCACATAATAAGGCACCAGACATCTACAAAGAAGGGCATAGATTGGTAAAGCAATATAATTGTCAAGGTTGCCATCAGATAGAAAACAGAGGTGGCCAGCTAGTAGAGCACATTGGACCACCAGAATACGGACCACCCAACCTTAATTCCGAAGGTAGAAAGGCTAACCCAGATTGGTTACTGTCTTTTTTCAATAACCCTTCAATTATTCGCCCCAACCTGCAAGTTAAAATGCCGAGCTTTCATCAAATCAGTGATGAGGAATGGGATGCAATAATTGCATATTTTCAGCATATAGACGATGAGAACATTAATTACAGAGGAGAGCATGATTTTAACATAAACAGTACTGAATTTATAGCAGGTGCTAAACTACATGAGATAGGCCAGTGTAATAGCTGCCACTTTTATGGAAAAGAGTTTCCAACAGGTGATGCACCAACCTGGGCAGCAAATTTAGCCATGACCAAAGAACGCCTAAATCCTGAATGGGTAACAGAATGGCTTAAAAATCCACAAAGAATAATGCCGGGAACCAAAATGCCTGCACCTTATGTTCCCGACACCACAGTCCTGTATAGCGATGGTGCCAAAGAAACTTGGGGCTCCGAACTAATTGATTTAAAAGGCGATACAGTTGCAATGCTTGATGGACTAAGAGATTATCTGTGGAATATTGAAGGTGACAAAAACATTGATGACTTAATTAAGGCATACTTTGCAGAAAACGGCTATGACTTTGATAGCGAGGATTCGGATGATTATGAGGATGAAGATGACGACTGGGGGGATGAGGATGATGAAGGCGATGACTGGGGTGATGACGAGGACTGGTAGATAGCTAAAATTACTTATAAATAATAAAAGCCCCAGTTTATCTGGGGTTTTTTATTTTATCACCAATTTGATTGCATTTTCAGCATGGTTTACGTTCCAATCATCCCCAGGCCACGATGCCAACAGCTTACGATTTGGATCAATCAAAACTGATCTCATAGTGTGTCCAATTTTTTCTTCCTCAACTCCCCAAAAATTGGCACCAGTTTGCCTAACAATTGAGTATATATCCTCAGTTCTTCCTGTACTAGATAGGATTATAACATTTTTGTTTTGCTCTATTATTGATGAATAGTTTCTCTTCAGTACAGACGGAGTATCGTGGATATAATCAAAACTTATCAATAAAAATTCAATCAAATTACTTTCGGAAAAATTATTTGCAAGAACATTATTTTTCATAATCACGGCGGGGCACATATTTGGCATAGGACAGCGGGTAAAAATGTAGGATATAAAGCGATATTTACCATCGCTCTGAGATAAATTATAATTGATACTGTCAATTGTTAAAAGTGTAACATCATCTATCACATCACCAATTGATTTCTCACTGTACTCATCATCAAAAAAGTCGTCATCTTCAGGCATATAGCCCCTACCCACAACACTGAATTTATGTGCAAATGGAAGTGAATCATTCCAAACAAACTCAAAAAGTACGCTATCTCCAACCTTAACTTGATTAAGCTCACCTCCAGGAACAAAAAATGGCATTACCATTGGAGGCATCAAATCTGCAATGGTATCGTGGGCTATCACCACTTTATTAGTATTCAGATCTAGGGATCTTATTGTACCCCTAACAGCATATCTATTGCTTGGATTATCACAGTTGATAAGAAACAATATAATAGTAGCATTTAAAAGTAAAATTTTGCAGCGCATTGAAAAAAAAAGGCGGAATTAATCCGCCTTTTGAATTTTAGATACTATCTGTTTATTTTTTTTTGGGCCTACTGAAAACAAAATCTTTTGTAGTCTCACCACTGCCTATAGTTACGCTTGCTTTGAGAGTCCGTTTACCAAATTTTTCTTGCCAACAGATAACGTCATAAGTACCTGCTGGAATACCTTCAATTGAAAAATTTCCATTTTTATCGGTTACTGCGAAATAGGGATGATCTGAAACAAGAACCCATGATTTCATCCAGGGATGAACATCGCATTTAATGTAAAAGGGATCTGGTTCAGATTTCTTGAATGTTGCTTTCTTTTCCTTTACAACTTTGGGCATAGCAAAATTGAACTCTTTATTAACTTTTGGCATAGAATGTATGTTATGCAGGGTTGCGTCACTGTTTTTTATTAATAGTTCTTGCCCGGCCACCATCCCAAATACATGAGGGGTGTAGATGCATCCCTGCTGATCAAGCACTGCTGGTTCTGATGGTACGCCTCCGGAATACGGAACATTCTTGAGGTACACTAGTGCCTCTTCCATTGATCCATCTTCACTCATTTTAAAATTTTCGCTAAGTACTGGCTTGGAGTGAGATGAGCCACAAACGGGATCAGCGTCCATTCTTAAACGCTTCTTTTTTGGTGGTTTACCATCGTACTTGACATTTCCTTTCAGAGTCCCTGCAATAGTACTACTAATAGAGAATGATAGAATTAGGACAAACTTTGTTATAATTTTATAATTCATTTTTAATCCTTTAAAATGTATAGAAGTTCTTGTTGGATTTTACCAAATATTTTACTCAACACGTAATAGAAAATAAATACTAAGCATTTATGTTTGAATGCTATATACTAGTAAATTTACCCAGTTACTGTATTCAAATTATATGTATTTATTCATGATAGCCTGCTACGTATTCATGGCCGTGAGCGCGATCAATCTCACTCTCACAGGCATTAGTGGATATTGGGATTACAAAATACTGGGAGCAAGTCACACGAGATTCGCCCTTTTCACAGTTTTAATTTTTACAATCACTGAAACACTTGTTATGTATTTTTTTATCACCACTGGAAAAGCTATCAAAAAAGCGGTAGAAGATGGCTTAGGTAATCATGCGCTCTGGGAAAGAGAGAGAAAATTAAAAATGGTTTTGTTTCCACAGCTAATGCTGACAATATTATTAGTTGGTGGCTGGTTTATACACATTGGTGCAATAGAAAATAACATATCACCAATGTGGCTGCATTATCTCTTATTCATTGTTGCTTATATACACCATTTCTGGAGCCTTAAAATAAAAAACAATGCATTTAAAAGTCAGATTGCCATCATATCAGAACTTGAACCTGAGGTTAGCTGATGTATTACGCGGCAAAAAGTCTAGAACTACTAGGCATGTTCATGGTTGCAGTTGGTTTTATTATTCACTACCCAAGACTCATGGACCCTAGATTACTAATTGCAGGAATGATTTGCTTTGGATCAGGCTGGGCAATTGAAAAATATGTACTAAAATAATATATGAATTTCCGTGAAATTTTTATTAATCTACAGCCCTAAATTATAGAAAGGAAATCAAGGATTATGGCACCAACATATAACTATTTTAAAGGAATACCTGAACTGCCAGATTATGCAAGGCAAAAGACGAAAAAGCCGAAGCTAATCGCTGTTGTTGACGAAGATAATTGCACTGGCTGTCAAGCTTGTGTACCATTCTGCCCGGTCGATTGTATAGAGCCGGTAGCAAGTGACAAGTACGAATTCCCCGTGATCCCTCCTGTACAAGTTAGATTTAATGAATGTACTGGTTGTCAAGTGTGTGCGAGAGTTTGTACTAGAATGACCTGGGACGCTATTAGAATGTTGGGAACTGACAAAT
>CAJWHU010000052.1 GCA_913041325.1 uncultured Fidelibacterota bacterium
ATGTATTCTGATGCATTGTTCATAATAAATTCTTTATTTTTTTAACCAAATCTGTCGCATATTTCTGCTCTTGTGCTTCGGCATAAATACGGATAATTGGTTCGGTATTAGATTTCCTGATATGTATCCACTTGTCATCCCAAGAAAACTTATACCCATCAATTTTTTCTAACACAGCATCTTTAAATTGAAAATTTATTTTTTCAATTATTTCTTGAAAATCTATTCCCTCAACGCTTATTTTGTCCTTGACAATTTCAAATGATGGGAGAGTGCTGTGGACAGCGCTGATCGCAATATCAGATTGGGACATACGGTTCAAAACAAGCGTTGCGGCAACCAACGAATCTCTTCCTAAGTGACTCTCTCTAAGAATAACACCTCCATTACCTTCCCCTCCAAATTCAGAATTAATGTCGTTCATTTTGTTTACAACATTTATTTCCCCAACAGCAGACCTCGAAACCTTGCAATTGTGAATTTGAGCGAGTTTATCAATAGCCATAGAAGTAGAAAGGTTGACAACAAAATGTTGTTGCTTTCTAGTTTCTCTCAAGTAGCCATCTGCTGCAAGTATTATTGTTGACTCCTCGCCAAGTGGAATTCCTTTTTCATCTACTACTGCTAACCTGTCTGCATCAGGATCGACTGCAAAACCTACATCTGCCTCATGTTGAACAACCTTTTTAGCTAGATCCTCTAAGTGCTCTGGAAGGGGCTCGGTTCCTCGGGTAAAATTTCCGTTTGGCTCACAATTTAATTCAATGACCTCACAACCTAGCGATTCTAAAAGAGCTGGCAATGCAATGGAACCTGCTCCATTAACAGCGTCCACTACCACCTTATATTTTTTTCTTTGGATCCTATTTAAATCTATACAAGTCAAACTAGCGCAAGAAATTATATGCTTTTGCAATGCATTTTTTTCCTGCCAAACAATCCCAGAATTATCACTGCTGTTTTTGTATTCATTCAAATCGGCAATTCTGAAAAGCTCTTCACAATCCTCTGCATGGAAAAATGTACTATCCGATCTTAAAAATTTTATCCCATTCCATTCTCCAGGATTATGACTAGCGGTGACAATATATCCACCTACTGCCTCTGTGCTATGCA
Organism: uncultured Fidelibacterota bacterium; assembly: GCA_913041325.1. Next base: position 1,117 of record CAJWHU010000052.1, read on the forward strand.
CCATGTACTGGACTGTTGGTGTGGGGACAATACCACAATCAATAATTGTCCTACCTAGTCTTGACAATTCTTCGTTGATAGTATCAACTAACAACTCTCCAGATGGTCTGCTATCACGACCAGACATGATCACACCTTTCGGAAGATACTCATCTAAAGATCGTGCATAAGCAATGGATACCTCGGGTGTCAGATGCGATTGAGTAAGACCTCTCAATCCTGAAATACTGCGAATTAACATTACAAGAATCTAGTTTTTGACATTAAGAAGATATGATGTTAGAAACTTCGTGGAAACGAGACTGATAATACTGAAACGTCCTCGTTGCTAGTGACGTTTATCTGCTATGACGTTTTTTCCGTCTATGCCGGTTCGCACGCGGGTTGTTTCGCAGTGCCTCAATCCTGGCAAGTCTCTTGATACGCCTTACAGTTTTTTTCTTTGCTTCTCGCTTGGTGTCACTGGGCTTCTCATAGAAAGCTCTGTTCCTTATTTCTCTCAAAACTCCGGCCCTCTCCCACATTTTTTTGAAACGTCGTAAAGCTCTTTCAAACGATTCTTTTTCTTTAACCTGGACTTCAACCACCTTAATCACCTCCAAAGTGTTGCTTGTGGTATTATTTAATATATTTATACTTTCGAAAAGTCGGAAATATTACCTCTATAGCAACGTAGTTCCAAGGACTAAACTAGTGATGCAAATTCTTCGATTGTCAAGGTCTCAGGACGGCGAGAAAAGTCAATTTTCTTTTTAAGGCCCACAGGGATGTCCCAGCCTTTTAAGGTATTTCTTAGCATTTTTCTTCTCTGCCCAAATGCTGCGCTAACTAGTTTATTAAATTTTATATACTTGTCATCGGAAATCAACGGTAAATCTTTCTTTGTAAATCTCAAAATAGCTGAATCTACTTTGGGTTTCGGAATGAATACATCCGGTTTAATAGTAAAGCAATATTTGATGTCTAAATATGCACCAACGACAACAGTTAGTCTGCCATACTCTTTAGAATTAATCTTTGCTATAAGTCGGTCAGCAACCTCTTTCTGGGTCATGATGTAGGCATCATCCCAATACTCTAATTGTTCAATCAGCCAAAAAATAATCGGTGAGGTAATATTATAAGGGATATTACCAATTATCCGGACCGGACAATTTATATTCAAACTCTCTATATTAATACTGAGGATGTCTCCCTGTATGATATCCAATCCGTTCAAAATTGGTTTACTTTTTAAATTATTTACCAATAAAGGATCAATCTCAACTGCAATCATGCTAGATGTGTAAGGATATATGAGTTCAGTTAGAGAACCATCTCCAGGGCCGATCTCTAAAAAGCAATCAGAATATTCAGGGCTAATTGTTCTTGCTATTTTTTCCAGGAGATTTTTGTCAATAAGAAAATTTTGCCCCCATTTTTTTCTGAAAGGATGTTCTCTACTTTTCGTGGCCATTACAATTATAGTCCAAATATTTTTTCTGCATTTTTGGAGGTTATTTTTGTCATTCTTTTTAATGGCATAGAATGAATTTCTGCTAGCTTTTCTGCAACCAATCGAACACGACTGGGTTCATTTGTTTTACCCCTGTGAGGGTGGGGGCTTAAAAATGGGCAATCAGTTTCAATTAGCAAGCGATTCAAAGGAACTTTTCTAGCAACTTGAGGTAAGTGGCTATTTTTATATGTTATATTTCCTGAGAAAGATATAAAGTAACCTAAGCTTACCAATCTTTCTGCTACCTCCAGAGTACTTGAAAAACAATGAGCAATACCTTTTACATCAGGGTACTCACTTAAAATTTTAAGTAGATCATTATCGGCATCTCTGTTGTGTAAAATAACAGGTTTATTTAAGGTTTTTGCAATACCCAATTGTGCTCTGAATACACGTTTCTGAATTTTTGGCTCAGAGAGGTTTCTAAAATAATCCAATCCCATTTCTCCAAGTGCCACAATGTTTTTATGTTTCATGAGGTCATAAATTTCTTCAACGAAATTCTCGGGTGCATCTTTGGAATCATGTGGATGAATCCCTACTGAAGCAAAAACACCTTCATACTTATCACTAATTGTCAAAGATTTTTTTGAGTCTGAAAGATTTGTACCAACACAAATAAATTTGGTAACTCCTTGACCTCTGGCTCGCGCCAGAACTTGATCTAAGTTTTCAAACAGATTATCGTAATATAAATGGCAATGGGTATCAATTAGCATTTCTTTAGTTCTTATTGTAATATGGAGAATAAAAGTATAACATAATTCTTGTCAATATGATTACAAAATTAAATAGTTTCTTTGCTATAATAATAATACATTACTTTAATTATTGCTTTTCGCAGGAGCACCAGGACACGCTCATTATACATCCAATTAATTGGAGCACACCAAGTCCGGTTGGTTGGAATGCGCAGTATAGTGTGAACGTAAACTTCCCAAAATCTAGGAAACTCTGGAAAAAAATTATTATGGTGCATACCCTTAAATGTGATAACAGGACCAATGCTGATTCTTATCCATGTGGTGAGTGGGATTATATATGGAATACTCTCATATCGTCAACGGACGATTCCACTTCCGAAATTTTTAGTATTGGAAGCTTTGTAACTCCTTATGGAAAGCAATTAGATCTTGGGGGTGAGAATGGTTGGGCATGGTCTTATGACATAACCGATTATGCCCCAATATTGAGAGGAACAAAAAAAGTTACCGTTGGAAACAATCAAGAACTATTAGACCTCAAATTTTTTTTTATAAAAGGTATTCCTACGAGAAATATTTTAAAAGTTGAAAATATTTATCCATTTGGGGAGTATAAATATTTAGAGGTCTCTGATGATCTGAAATTAAAGCAAAAAAATATCGACCTTTTGAGTACCGCTGAAGGATTTAAAATAAAAACCATTATATCTGGTCATGGTCACGAAGGGCCAAGAAATTGCTGCGAGTGGGATAGTAAAACTCACATCTATTATCTCAATAATTGGGAGCTGTTCCGATGGAATGTATGGAAAGACTGTGGTAACAACCCACTTTATCCTCAAGGGGGCACATGGCCTTTTGATAGGGCTGGATGGTGCCCTGGAACTAAGGTTGATGAATATCAATTCGAGCTTACACCATTTGTATATCCTGGGGAATCAATCTTAATCGATTATGGCATAGAGCCGTATTCTGGCAACGGAGAAGAGAATGGGTTTTTCTTTATGACACATCAATTATTTTCATATGGAGAGCCTAACTATGAAACAGAGGTTGAGTTACTAGAGATTATTACACCATCTTCTAAAAAAACTTACAGACGATTAAATCCAGATTTAAGTCAAATAAAAATTATTATCAAAAATAATGGAAAGTTTGAAATCAGATCATTAAAAATAGAATACGGACTAGTTGATGGTGTGAAATCCCTTTATAATTGGGTCGGGGAATTAAAATTTCTAGAAGAGGAAATTATTGATTTGCCAAAGCCTGACTGGAGCGGTTTAAGAAGAAACCGTGACTTTTTTGTTCAAATTAAAAATCCTAATAACGGCGTTGATCAAGATCCTTCAAACGATAAAATGGTTGTCTCAGTAGGCATACCCAAGATTTTTCCTAAAAAGTTTAAAATGAAACTGCAAACAAATAACTTAGGCAGGTCTAGAGAAAACTCTTTTACCATAACTGATGACAAAGGTTATGTAATGTATTCAGGTGAAAAATTTTCAGACTCCACAAAATACGAATACTCCATATCTCTAGATGATGGTGATTATCAATTCTTATTTATTGACTTAAAAGAAGACGGGATATCAAAGCATTGGTGGAATAGAAGCTCTCCTGAAAAAATTGGTATCGACGGTGGGATCATGTTTACTGATCTTAAAGATAATATATTACATGAGTTTCATCCAGATTTTGGACAGGAAATTCGACTCAATTTTAGAATTGGTCCTCTACCTTGAGTGATAGGATTACAAGATGAATGAGTTTTTTCATTTAAGCTCTCTTGAAGGATTTGTTATCTGTTTATGCATTTATTATTATTTTTTGGCCCTCTAATTCTATAATAGTGTTGCAGATACGATAGAATTCAGATCAAACATTTTATAGTGATACTATTTTATCCTTGGGAAAAGGGGCTCATGGTCTCTCAAACGCCTACCGGGTTCGAGGTGCCCCCAAGAATGAGCAAAGTTCAAAACGTTAAGTGATTCTAAAAGTATCTTTGTTCGATTAGGCATTATTGGAGAAAGCAAAACAGCGCATAACCTTAGCGATTCCCCGGCTACATAAAGGACATTTCCTGCAGCAATTTTATCTTTTTTGACAAGCTTCCATGGAGCAGAGTGTTCCATATATTTGTTTACTGTTCTTATAAAGACCATAATATTTTCGATAGCGTCATTTAATCTCAAACCATCTATCATTGCTAAAGTCTTTTTAGGTAGTTCTCTTCCTTTGTTCTCAATCTGTAAATCTAAGACAGATAAAGATTGCGGAGCAGGAATGATACCATCATAATTTCTTTTAATTAGAGTTGTTACTCTACTGAAAAGATTCCCAAAATCATTAGCTAAATCACTATTATAGCGTTGGATAAAAGATTCTAAAGTGAAATTAGAATCATGACCAAGAACCATCTCCCTCATCAGGTAATAGCGCACAGGATCTACCCCGTAGTCATCAACTAGATCAATGGGGTTAATAACATTGCCTAGTGACTTACTCATTTTTGACTCTCCCATTAGCCACCAACCGTGCGCAAAGATAGACCTTGGCAATTCAATCTCTGCGGACATTAACATTGTTGGCCAATACACAGCATGGGTGGTGAGAATGTCTTTCCCAATTAGGTGATACGTAGCAGGCCACCACTTTTCAAAATCATTTGTTTCACCGTCATATCCCACTGCTGTTAAATAATTAATTAGGGCATCAAACCAAACATATGTTACATATTTGTCATCAAATGGAAGGTCAATGCCCCAGTTGAGTCTCGATTTTGGTCTAGATATACATAGATCATTTAACGGCTTTTTAAGAAAGCCCAATATTTCATTTTTCCTATGATCTGGCTTAATAAAATTGGGGTTTGAATTTATATGATCAACCAATTGCCTCTGATATTTACTCATTTTAAAGAAGTAGTTTTTTTCATTTAGTTTTTTAATATCACGAAATTCTCCACTTTCTGCCTCTTTTTCAGTAATAAACCGCTCTTCGGAGACTGAATATAATCCCTCATACTCTGCCTCGTAAATATCACCTTTGTCCATAACAATTTTTAAAATTTTTTGCACTACCTGTTTGTGACGATTTTCTGTAGTTCGAATAAAATCATCATAGGAAATATGCAGCTTTTTCCACAGATTTAAGAACCTTGGTGCCATGTCATCGCAGTGCTCTTGGGGTGAAACATTGCGGGCGGTTGCTGCCTGCTGTACTTTTTGTCCATGCTCATCTAAACCTGTTAAGAAAAAGGTGCTATCCCCCTTACTGAGTGAATAACGAGCCAAAACATCGGCTAGTATGGTTGTATAAGCATGCCCTATGTGAGGTTTATCATTAACGTAATAGATTGGTGTTGTAATGTAGAAATTTTTTTTCAATCTTTTAAAATTTCCTGAATATTTATTAACATATTTACTAAAACTAACGACATATTTAGGTTTAACGATATAGAATTTTCAGCTTTTTCTAATTCAACTATGAACTTAGATAAGTCTGAGCTTGGATGGTCTAATATAAATTTCTCCATGCTGGTTTTTAAAGACGTATTTTGGAGTGGGTGATCAATTCCTTTTTTAAGGAGATTCGCGCTTAATAACCAAACTTTTAGCATCATAAAATGATAAACAAACTTGGTTTTATTTTGTATTGCAATCCTTGAATATTCATCTACAAATGATCGCCAATTTACTGGATTCTTCTTCGTAGTCTTGCTAACTAAATCTGATATTAATTTAATGATATCTTTTTCGTTATAGTCTACGAAAAATTCTGCACTTTGCATATTGCCTCTGCTTATTGCCGAAAATAGATTGAGACTTTTCGAATCAACCCCTTCTTCAATCAGCCATGATCTAATATACGAATCACTAAGTTTAGGAAAATTAATTTTCTGACTACGAGATACAATTGTTGCCAGCAAATGGTCTGGATAATCCGTAACTAAAACAAATGTAGTTTTGGAAGGTGGTTCTTCAAGTAATTTTAAAAAAGCATTTGCAGTTTCAGCTTGGCCAGTTGACATTAGATGAGCGTCGAAAACAATAACCACTTTTCTGCCGTTAGAATGAGCAGTCAGATATAAAAATTTCTTCAGTTGGCGAACAGACTGTAATAGTATCTTATTAGCCTTAGGTATTCTAATCTTATGAAAAAGATTTTTAGACTTTTTGGAAAAGGCGCTTTTTACATACTCAGCATCTTTTGTACTGATTTCTGATAAATTATTGCTAGTATTTTTGGAAGAGGTTGGAAGCGGAAAAATGAACTTAATACTCTCATGCTCAAGTTTCTCGCAACGCATGCATGATGGGCAAACTTGGCAAGAGTCCTTTGTATTTGCCTCGCAGTTCAGTAACTGAGCAAATTTGATTGCGATACCCTCTTTCCCTGAACCCCTTGGACCTGAAAAGATGTAAGCGTTACCTACTTTGTTAAAGTTTTTAATTGCTAAGATCTTTTTCCAAGTTTCATCTTGGCAGGAGGTGAAGGAGTGAAATTCTATTTCTTTATCAGCCATTTTTCTGGATCAAGTTTTTGTCCCTTACCCCAAATTTCGAAGTGCAGTTTTGATCCATTAATAGAACCTGAATCACCCATATAAGCAATAATATCACCATTTCTGACTTGGCTATCTACACTAGTTTGTATGTTGGTAACATGGCTATATACAGTGTAAAACCCACCACCGTGGTCAATAATTAATGTAGTACCATATCCTCTTATATAGGTTATAGTAGTTACAATGCCACCCAATACGCTCCTAATAGCTGAGCCTGGTTTCCCTTTAATGTCAATTCCAGGATTTTCGGTCGTTGTTTTTAACTTAGAATTCCATTGTCTTCCAAATTTTGCTATAATACGACCCTCTGCTGGCCAAGGAAGCTGACCTTTCAAAGCTTTAAAACTCTTTGTTCTTAGAGCCTCTTGCTGCTTCCTAATTCTTAACTCTCTCTCAAACCGAGCTTTATCTTCCAATACTTTCTTAATGATATTCTCAAGTTGCTCTACTCCTGCCTCTTTTTCAATGATATAGCTAGACAAAGCTTTTTTATCATTCCGAATTCTGTTCAACTCTTTTTCTCTATCAATTCGCATATTTCTAAAAGAGTTTATCTGCTGTTCTTTATCACGAGCGAGTTGCAAATTTTGTCGCAGTACTGCTTCAAGTTCTAATTTTTGCTTGCTGATTTGAATCAACAGTTTCTCGATTTGCTTCGTCATTTTTTTTTCAATATCTGATATTATCTTTAGATACTGAGCTCGATACATTGCCTGTCTCCAGGTTGTCGATGAAAAAACTTTTTCTAAATCAGTTATTTGTCCCTTTAAATACGAATTAAGTACTCTCTTTTTATATCTGAATCGTACAGCATCTAGCTCATTTTCATTATTCAATATTTCTGTTTTTAATTGGATAATTTTCTTTCTTGTTTTTTCTTCTTCGTTTTTAAGAGATCTTATAAGCTTAGCAGTTAGTGAAATTTCTTCATCGAGTGTAAGTATTCGATTCGAGGCTGACCTTTCACGAGATTCAGCACTCTTTATTTTAGATCTAAGTTGCTCAATCTCGGCTTTTAGAGAGTTGATGGCCTTGTTCTGATATTTTAATTCCTCTTCATAATCACGTTCTTCTGATTGTGCAAAAAGAATGTTAGCGTAGAATATTAAGAAGCCTTTTAGAATAATTAGTTTCACAGTTGTAAAAATACTTGGTATTTATTTTATTAAATAGAATAGATTATCGAAAATTATAATTTTTCTATTTTGAATAGTTGATATTTGTCAAATGTTAAATAAAGAGAGCCTGCTTTAGTAAAGTAAATCCATAATTGTTCTGTGGCACTTTGCCCGCTTTCACCAAAAATTTTCTCATGGGGAGGCCCCAAAAGTGATTCAACTTCAGGGAGAGTTTGTCCAATAGCTAAGTTTTTAGAACGAGTGGATAGTATATCTAATCTCCCAAGATTCATTTTATAATCAATAATTTCTCTAAGCTTATAATTATCATATGACTCAAGCTTTTTGTTTAGATCAATTAAAAGCTTCTCGTTTTTTTCTCCAATAC
>CAJWHU010000053.1 GCA_913041325.1 uncultured Fidelibacterota bacterium
CAAGTTCGGGAATCATTTCTTCTGTAACACCCATTTCTTTAAGTCCGCTGGGCAAATTTATCTTCTCGTTGAATTTTTCTATTTCGTCAGCAAGATCAGCAGATTCGCTTTTACCCATTGCTCTTAGTATCCTAGGTAATTTATTTCCGACATGATCTTTATTGAACCTAATCACGGTGGGTAAAATTACGCCATTTAAAGTTCCATGATGCAATCTCAATTCTTGGTTTGCTCCAATTGCATGACTCATGGAATGAACTGCTCCAAGACCTTTCGAAAAAGCCATGGCTCCTTCAGTAGATGCCATCATCATATTCCATCTAGCATCTAAATCTTGTCCGTCTTTGCAGGCATTGACCAAACTCTCATCGCGAACGATTTTCTCGATTCCATCTAAACCAACCGCTTCAGCAGGAGGATCATTAATTGGAGACATAATTGCTTCGATGCAATGAGTTAGAGCGTCCATTCCTGCCCCGGCAGTTAAAATAGGAGGCAACCCCACTGTAAGCTCGGGGTCACAGATTGCCGCGTCAGGTCTTAAATGTTCACTGGCTAGAATAAGCTTTCTACCATCATTCATAATAATTACTGATCCCACAGATACTTCACTTCCAGTTCCAGAGGTAGTTGGTATGGCAATCATAGGCACAGTTTTTTTTATCTTGGTAAAACCTCCCTCATTTAGAGAATAATCAATTACATTACCTTCATGATTAGCCATTAGTGCTACGGCTTTTCCTAGGTCCATGCTAGATCCGCCTCCAAAACCAATTACGCCATCGCAGTCATTAGTTTTATAAGCTTCCAAAGCTTCGTCGACAGCTTTTTCAGTCGGATTGGCTGGCGTTTCTTCATAGAATGTAGGAGAAAGCTCATTTGATAAAAGATTTCTTATTTTGTCTGTCATACCAATAGAGGCAAGACCAGGATCAGTGCAAATTAGAGGTTTTTTGATTCCCTGAGCTTTTAAAATTTCAGAAATTTTTTTTAAAGATCCGTTTTCAAAGTGAGGTTTATTAAAAAAATTAAGCTGCATTATTTGTAATTACCCTAAACTTTTAATGACTGATAAATTGTGCATTATTGAATTTGGATGTCTGTAGTCTTTTGATAACTTCTGATATTCCTCATCGTTGTACCAGTTGTCAAATTCATCCTTCGAATTAAATGTCCACATGGCAACTCTTCCACTTAGCCCTTTTCCTTCAATTTTGTCAGGAGCGTCATCAAAAGTTATAAATTCTCCACCGTGCTTTTTCAAAATTCCAAAAAAACCTTTTTCATAATTTCTAAATTCTTCTGGATTATTTATTTCAAAATTTGCTATTACATAAACTTTCTCAGACATATCTTTCCTCTACCATTGGATAAAACATCTTATCAAAAAACAGTATAAATTTTATCAATTTTTATTATCACCGACTGAAAGACGGACAAAAAGACTTTTAATCCTATAACTTTAAAAATAAAATTAAAAAGTGCTAAAGGCACTTTTAATGGGGGAAATTATGAAAAATATTAAATTATTAGTGATACTTTCATCACTTGTATTCTCTTTAACAGTTGTTTCACAAGAAGCGGTCTTAGAAGAATTAGTCGTTACCGCACAAAAGCGTGAATCTACACTAATGGATACTTCAGCTGCTTTAGTAGCAGTTTCTGGAGAAAACTTAGAACAAGCAGGAGTAAATGCTATTGATGACATTGCATTGTTGACACCCGATGTTCAAGTTTCAGGAGAAGGAAAAGCTAGAATGGGAGTAAGAATAAGAGGAGTCGGAACTTATGGATTTGACATTGCAGTTGATCCCTCGGTTGCGATGGTTGTCGATGGAGTTACTCAACCAAGAGTTTCAACTTTCATGAATGGACTTGACGATATAGAGAGGCTAGAAATTCTGAAGGGACCTCAAGGAGCAATTTATGGTACAAACGCTCTCGGTGGAATTATTAACATAGTCACAAAAAAACCTACTCAAGAACAACTCGCAAGAATTAAAGTAAGAGGAGGAAACAACGCAAGACAAGACTTAAATCTTATGCTCCAAGGTGGGGTAACTGATTCTATTTCAGCAAGATTTAGCTTGATTAGAGAACAGGATGAGGGTGTATCTTTTGATCCAAATTCTGGTCAAGACGATGGAGTACATTTATCTGGGTATAGACTATCTTTTTATGGAGAAGGTGGAGCAACCGAATGGAACTTGAAATTAGCAAACACTTTACTTGAGCAAGATGCAACAATTTCTGAGGTAGCTTTCCTTTGTAACTCTAAGGTTGCAGGTTTTGGTGCTGAGTATTTTGGTGTTGCTGCATTACCAGCAAACAACACAAATGGAGACGTATGTTCGGCCAATGCCCCAACGACTTCTTATCAGACTTTAGGTACGCCTAATATGAACAACCCTCTAGTAGTTACAGCGCTTAGCGATGAATTCAGTCAGCCAATGAGTATTTCAGGATTTAATATAGTTGAGACAACTGATGTGTCTTTTTCTTCAACAACAGACCTAGGCGGAATGTCCTTAACTTCTATTTTAGGTTATCAAAAAGTAAATTCTTTTGAAGACAGAGATTTTGACCAGTTAGATCTTAATGCCCTTTATCAAGAGCACGCGGCAGACACTGAAACAACATCTATTGAGCTTAGATTAGACTCTGATTCTTCAAATGATATTACATGGTCTGCAGGAATTTATGCCATGAAAGATGAGGGTAGTAGGATTGATACTTTCGCTTCAGGTAATCAAAGTAGTTTTGCAGCTGCTTTTGGTTTAGGGGCTGCAGCTGCAGCCGTGACTGCGGCTAATCCCGGAAACGCAGCTGATTTTGCAATTGGTGTGAATCCTTTGGCTGTGCCAAATATTATTGCAGCTTATGCAGCATGTGCTGCCGCAGGAAACTGTCAGGCTTATTTAAATCCAGCTACGCCTAGACCGGCTGCTTTTGGCCAATTCGTAACTGCAAATGATGTCCAAAACCTTAATTTAGCTCTTACGGGAGAGTGGACAAGTTCTGTTAATGTTGATTTAGATACGGAATCTTTGGCAATATTTGCAAACGTTAAGTTTCCATTAACCGATCAAATTAATCTTTTATTAGCGGGACGTTATACTGACCATGATAAACCTTACACTTATACAGGCTCAACAAATGCAATTGGCGTGCCATTTGTTACAGCTCCTTTTGTAGTAAGTAACGGCTCGTTTCATGAAGAATTTAATCCAAAAGCTACACTTGAGTACATCGGTGACGATAGTTTAACTTGGCTTACTTACGCGGCCGGCTTCAAAGCTGGAAGTGTCGGGTTTGCTAACTTTAGTGCCAATGCGGCTAACACTCCAGCAGCTATGGAAGAGTTAGAGATGATTGAATTGGGTTATAAGGCTACGATTCAAGATGGCAGAAGCCAGATAGAAGCGATCGCTTATCAATATGACTACACAGATCATCAACAGTTGCTAGTATGTACCACGCCAGCAGGACCAGCAGGATGTGTAAAAACAGGGGATGCCACAATTAATGGTTTAGACCTTGCTTATAGAACCGCTTTAGGACCTCAAACTAGATTTACAGTTGCGTATTCATACATTGACGCTACTTGGGATAGGTTCCTGGATGACAGAGATCCTACCTCAGTGCAAGATTTGGCAGGAAAGCAAATGCCTCAAAGTGCTGAGAATAACTTAAATGTAAGTTTTGAGCATGTTCAAAACACTAATCTTGGGGACATTGTTTATGCAGTTTCAGCAGCATATAAAGATAACTATGTCCTTGGGCTTGATCCTTGGGCAGGTGTAAACGACGTCGAAGATTACACAATGGTTAATTTAAATATCACGCTTGAAAGAACTGATAATTTTGATATTGGATTCTTCTGCACTAACTGTTCAGACTACGAGTATAAGCGAGTTGCGCTTGAACTCGGAAGAGGCGGTGGTGGAGGCCAAAGATATGCTATGGCAGATGGCCGTAGATTTGGTATCGAGATTACCGGAAACTTTTAAGTTTATTCATATTAAAAAGGCGCTTAGATTACTAAGCGCCTTTTTTAATTAATTTCTTGAAGTTCAGAAATTATTTCTTTGATTTGATCCATAGAAACGCCAATATTTTTTTCTAGGTTTTCTTTAATTCCAGGTCCTAAAGAATCAGCTAAAACTTCCATTAGCGAAAGGTGCATTGCAACCATTGAGAAAGCCTCTTTTGTAGGGTGATATTCTATTACTCTTTTATCTTTGCTCGGTATTTTCTCAAAATAACCTTGTTTTGTTGCTCTGCTTATTAAACGTTCAATACTTCTAGTGTTAAGGTTAGTCGCTCCAACAAGATCACTCATAGTAAAAAAGCCTTTAGTTACAAAATTTGATAGCATAATCAGTCTGATTAACTCATACCTACTATCATTAACATAAACTTGATTCCAATCTGATGTTTCTGCAAATTTTGAAATCACCTCATATTTTTTAAGCTCAAAGGATACTATCGCATCAGAAAGATATTTTAAATTTGTTAGATCTTTAAGTTTATTTTTCATTAAAAAAAATTTTTTGTCTCAAGTGGTAGAATAACACTTCAGGGAGACATTATCTTAAACAATAATAATTACAATTATGAAATTTAATTACTTTATTTTATTTATATTTTTTTCTAGTTTTGCGTTTTCGTTAGATAAGCCCAATATCATAATAATTCTTACAGATGATCTAGGATGGGGCGATGTTTCTTATCATGGAGGATACATTCCAACACCTAACATAGATAAATTAGCTCAAGATGGGATGGAAATGAATAGATTTTATGCCAACCCAGTTTGTAGCCCAACAAGAGCTTCGTTATTAACAGGACTTCATATATTCAATCATGGGGTAGTGAGACCGTTTATGAATCCTGCCGCCGAACAGACTGGAATGCCAATAGAAATAAAAATTATGCCAGAGTATTTAAGAGAAGCTGGTTATCAAACAGCATTATCAGGGAAATGGCATCTTGGTATGGCTAAAAAAGAGTTTTTACCAATGAGTAGAGGTTTTGAAACTAGCTACGGTCATCTAACTGGTGGAATAGGTTATTTTGATCATACTGCAGCAGGAAGATTAGATTGGCATAGAAATGAAAAATCACTGGAGGAAGAGGGCTATGCAACTGAATTAATAGCGGATGAAGCAATTAAAATAATTCAGAATAAAGACCAAAACAGACCGCTTTTTTTATATGTTGCTTTCAATGCTCCACACACTCCGATTGAAGCACCTAATGAAAATATAGAAGCTTTCTCTTATTTAGAAGATCCAAAAGATAGAGTTTACGCTGCAAATGTTAATGCTTTAGATCATGAAATTGGCAGAATTATTAAAGCTGTAGAACAAGAGGACCTGCTCGAAGAAACAATAATTATTTTTTTTAGTGACAACGGCCCATTATTTGATATCAATCCAATTTTTGAGGTCATGGCGCCTAATTTAATTGATGCTAAGGGTAGTACAGCTGGATTACAAGGCAGTAAAGCTTCGGCATTGGAAGGTGGTATAAGGGTGCCCGCAGTAATTTGGTGGAAAGGAAAAATTGAAAATTCTAAATCCGATCAATTCTTTTTTGTTCAAGATCTATTACCAACTTTATTAACTGCAGTGGACATCAAAGTAGACAAAAGAAATTTTGACGGTGTTGACAAATGGAAAGCCTTATTGACGAATACTACTATTCCACCTAGCAACGCTTTCATAGGGGCCAGAATAATGACGGATGAAAGGGCGCTTTTTGATGGCGAATGGAAACTTTATTCGTCCAAGCCTAATTTAATTCCTGTACCTGCTTCGTATAGTTTATTCAATATTATTGAAGATCCTTATGAGCAAAATGATCTTTCAGAAAAAGAATCGGAAGTTTTTGAAAGAATGAAACTCACTATTTCATCTATCGTTGAAAGAGACGTCGTCGGAGATATGAATCCTGCTCATGCATATTTGCATGGAGATGACAGACAGGGCGGAATTCCGCTAGGCTCTGCTTGGTTAGATGGAGATTATGAATTTACCAAGCCACCTTCTTTAATTGCTTCAATATTTATTACAATTTGGATAATGATCTTAGCCTTTAAAGAATACTTATTTTTATTATTATTAGTTATTTTAATGCCAATTATTTATTTTAAATTTATTAGAAAATAATGAAATTACCCAACTGGTTAAGGTGGATTATTTTTGGGATCATAGTTATTACCTCTTTAATACTTCCCCTTATTCTCTTTGAAAGTCCACTGTCGAGATATGGCGATGCATTGCTTTTATGGGCAGGCGATAATACGCTATCAGTTTCTTTGGTTGTTATTTTGGCACTTACAGCTGATGTAATTTTACCGGTGCCAAATGGCCTGACTAATACACTGGCAGGTGTATCTTTAGGTTGGGTACTTGCATCTTTTGTTGTTTGGATTGGTTTAAATTTTGGAGCTTGTGTAGGCTACGTTTTGGGAAGATTTGCGGCGAGACCTCTAGCTAGAAAAATGATCAGCGAAAATGATTTTCATGAAGCTGAAAAATCTCTTAAGAATTTTAGTGTTTTGGGCTTAATTCTCTCAAGACCTGTACCAGCTTTTGCGGAACTGCTGACCATAAGTGCAGGATTAGCTAAAATGCCTTTTACCAAATTTATTTTTGTAATTAGCTTGGTAAACGTAGGAGTTGCAATTATATTTTCTGGCATAGGTGCGGCAGCTATGGAAGCAAATTCAGCAACTTTGGCTTTTGTAGGTGTAGCTATTCTTCCTGCAATCTTTTATTGGACTTATACAAAGTTTTTAAAACGATAATTTTAAAAAGACTGTTGATAAGTAAGCTTCCATTCTTCTCCAGGTGCGTAATATGTTGTTTGGATGCTAGCCAGAAAGGGGTCGCCAAATTGAGCGTAGCCATAAAGCTCATCAGTTATATTTTTTCCAACTAAAGTTAAAGACTGAGAATCAGAAAGTTTTAAACTTGAGGTAAAGTCTAACGTAGAGTAATTGTGTAATTGAGAGTAATCGTAAAGCTCTGTTGTTGTAAAATCGTCGCCCACATGGGTCCAGCTCAAAGAAGAAGAAATATTTTTGGAGTTAAAAGAAAAATTATGCAACAGTGTTACGTTAGTTCTAGACTCGGGACCTTCAGCGTCATAAGCATATCCAGTAAGATCATTTCCGGCATCATCTACGAATTCTTTGTACTTACCTCCATAAGCACCTGTCGAAGCAATCAAAGAAAAAGAGTCATTTAGAAAAGCTTTGATTTCAATTTCATAACCATCAACTTCAGCTTTTTGGATGGGAACTGTGACGATAGATGCAACTCCATTTTGGGCCACTTTCCCAATGCTTCTTTGATTGTTTACATAATCGAATAAGAAGAAGTTTGCGTTAATTTGTAGCTTCTCATTTAAATAGCTTCCTTTAGCGCCTATTTCAAAATTATCAGCAGTTTCGGCAGGGAAAGATGTTACTTTGTCGTCATTATTAAATCCGCCGGAAGCAAATCCCTTCGCATAAGAAGCATATATAAGCGAGCCATTCGGCAATGTATAGTCGAGCGCAAATCTAAAAGAATCGTTTTCAAATTTTTGAGCGCCTTGACAATAAGCGTCTTTTTGAAAAGTTCCAAACGGGCCAAGGTTTACTGAGATTCCAGCATTGAAAGTTTGAGCACAAGCTTGAGCAACTGGAGATCTTAGGCCACCAAATCCATTACTTAACCCAGGAATAATTGCATCGGAATAAGTTTTAACCATTTTGTCTTCGCTTGTAAATCTGTAACCAAAGGTTACATTTGTGTTTGTATTTAATGCGTATGTTCCCTCGAAAAAGAATGCGTCGGATTTATTTTCTGCAAAAGTAGTTTGTTGAGAACTTAAAGCTTGTAAGCTTTGCACAGTAGCGCAGTATTGAGCTTGAGTTGCTGGGTTAGAACAATCTGTCCCAAGCAAGGTAAATAGATTGGCCAAAATTACATTTGCTCTTGCATTAACTGTGGCTTGAGTTTCGTCTGACCCTACGCCGTCATAATACATTGTATTGAGTTGATTAATCCCTGATTCATCAAAAGTATATACTCCAACGACATAATCAAGTTTTCCATCAAGAGCTTCGCCAGACCATCTTAATTCAAGTTGGTTAGAAGTTGCGTTATTAACTATATCTCTTGGGTCTAAATATGATGCAGAGGTTTGCCCACTTGCAGGCAAGGCATTAGATGGTCTATTTCCATTTACACTCAAGCCGAGGTTTCCGTTTAAAGACTCTAAATCGGAGTGATTAAAAATTAATTTGAGTTCACCGAAACTCGTTTTATAAGTTGTATCAATTGTTGTTCTTTTAAGATCATCATCCACTCGAGGACTTGTTATTGAAGTTCCACTAACTCCTGGAATACTTGCGTTACAATTTGCTTGTATGGCTGCAGCGAGACTTGGATCGGCAACATTAGCAGCACCCATTAAAGCCGATCCGTTTATGCCGACTACTCCGGTGCCATTCAAAGGATGTGCAACTATTCTACAAGCCCCTAGAGCTCTACTACCATCTCTGTTGTAATTAACGTGTGATAAAAACACATTTATATCCTCCGAGAGCTTATAGACGCCAGATAATCTAATAGTTTCAGCATCAAGAGCGCCTGAAAATTCATTTCGTGTAGTGTTATAAATGTATCCATCCTGTTTTTCTTGACTGTATGAAAACCTGAGAGCGGTAAAGTCTGAAATAGGAAGATTAGCCATAAGAGCAAGTTCATTTCTTGAATCCGTTCCAGCTCCGACTCTTATTTTATAATTTTGAGAGTCAAAACTAGGCTTATTGTAGAAGAAAGACACAGCTCCAACTGTTGAATTTTTACCAAATAAAGTTCCCTGTGGACCTTTTAATACTTCAACTCTATTCAGGTCCCAAAGGTCGAGAAAATTTCCTTGAGTTCTTGGAATATAAGCTCCGTCAATATAAGTTGCAGCCTGAGATTCGGATGTGACAGAAATACCACTTCCACCAACACCTCTTATTGTTACTGCTGCAGTGCCATAGGCTCCATTTTTAACCACTTGCAGATT
>CAJWHU010000054.1 GCA_913041325.1 uncultured Fidelibacterota bacterium
GAGAAAATATCTGGTTTGATTAATTCCGGAAGTATAATAAATGCTGTCTCAAACTATTTAATTTTGGAGTAAATGTGAAAAATCGACCACCATTTAAACAGGCACTTACCTTTGATGACGTATTGTTGGTTCCGCAAGATTCAAAAATCCTTCCTAGGGATGTTGATCTAAGAACTCGTCTTACAAAAAATATTAATCTCAATATTCCAATTCTGAGTGCGGCAATGGATACTGTTACTGAGAGTGATATGGCAATCGCTCTTGCCAGAGCAGGAGGTCTTGGTGTCATCCATAAAAATCTTAGCATTGATAGACAGGCAAAAATGGTTGATAAGGTCAAGAGATCTGAGAGCGGGATGATACTAGACCCAATTACTGTTGACCATCAGTCCACTATAAAAGAAGCAAAAAAAATAATGTCCGATTATAAGATTAGTGGTCTTCCAGTTTTAAAAGAGGGCGTGCTTGTGGGTATTATTACCAACAGGGACATAAGATTTGAAACTAATGATAAGCTCCCTGTATCACAGTCCATGACAACTGATGATCTAATAACTGTCCCGGTGGGTACGTCTTTAGATAAGGCCAAAGATATACTTCAGCAGCATCGCATTGAAAAACTACTAGTCGTCGATTCAGACTATAATTTGAGTGGTTTAATTACCGTCAAAGATATTCAAAAAAACGAAGACCATCCCGATGCATGCAAAGATGAGAATGGTAGGCTACGTGTTGCGGCAGCGGTAGGAGTGGCTGGTGATGCATTTGAACGTTCTAGAGAGCTCATTAATTCGAACGTTGATGTGATTGTAGTTGATACAGCCCACGGACACTCAAAAGGTGTTTTAAAAGCAATATCAAAAATTAAAGGTTTAAACCCAAATAAGGATGTAATCGCAGGTAATGTTGCCTCTGGCGATGGTACAAAAGCACTGATAGATGCAGGGGCCGACTGTGTTAAAGTGGGAATTGGATCAGGAGCAAGTTGTACCACAAGAGTAATTGCTGGGGTGGGCGTACCTCAACTAACTGCAATAATTGAGTCTGTAGACGTTGCAAGAAAATCAAATATCCCAGTTATTGCTGATGGTGGTTTGCGGTACAGTGGTGATCTTGCGAAAGCTTTGGCAGCTGGTGCCGAGTCATTGATGCTTGGTAGCTTGCTCGCCGGGATGGATGAGAGCCCTGGAGAGACTATTCTATATGAAGGCAGGCAGTATAAATCATACAGGGGTATGGGTTCGATGGGCGCAATGCAACAGGGTAGTGGAGATAGATACTTTCAGGAGGGAGCAGAGCCAACAAAACTCGTTCCAGAGGGAATAGAAGGAATGGTACCCTATCGCGGTCCTGTCATAAATACAATTCATCAAATGGTTGGTGGTATTAGGTCATCTATGGGATATTGCGGATGCGAAAATATCAAACAATTTGGACGTGATACCGAGTTCATTCAGGTAACATCCGCGGCGCTAAAGGAAAACCATCCGCACGAGGTAAGAATAGTCAAGGAGGCGCCCAACTATCAAGTATCAGATAGTTAGGCTATTATAAATTGATTAGTTTAAAGAATTCAGGTGTCGCGTAATTTGTGATTTTCTGCGCGCACCAGTGTTTTTGTGTATTAAATTTTTGCTGACAGCCTTATCTATGATACGCACTGTTTGCTTGTAAAGCGTTTCAGCATCATTTTTTGTGCTTGAAGCTAATACTTTTTTGACATGAGTACGCAACCTGGATAAGCTATTAACGTTTCTCAAGCGCCTTTTTTTGTCTTGCCTCTCTCTTTTTATTTGCTGCGGATGTCTGTCCATATACTCATAGGCCTTTATTTTAATTCATACTAAATTACTATGTAGTTACTTCTTAAGTCAATGGATGTCTCATCTTTGTTTGAGCTAATTCTTAATATTAATCTAACTGAACGTCTAATTTTTAAGCCTATATAAAATTTGAAAAGATATATTTGAGTGTTATCTTTATAATATGAAGAAGATCAAACTATTGCAATCTGTTGAACTTTTCTGGGATCTGAGGGATGAAGAACTAGGATACATTAGTGAAAAAATGATTGCTAGAAAATATGACCCTGGCAATTGTATTTTTCTTGAGGAATCGGATGGAGAGCAATGCTTTTTTGTAGTAAAAGGTAGTGTTAAGGTCACTCGCTTAAGTAAGGATGGCAGAGAGGTAATTTTGGCTATGCTTAATGAAGGAGATTTTTTTGGCGAAATGTCCCTCCTTGATGGAAAATCACGGTCTGCCAATGTGATTGCACTTGAGAAAACTGAAGTACTGACTTTGAATCGAAAAGATTTTCTCATTGTACTTCAAGAGTACCCTAAAATTGCCATCCAATTATTAAAAGAACTTGCAAGTAGGTTGCGTAAAAGTGACAGGCAAATTGCAAGCCTGTCGTTAAGTGACGCTGAAAAAAGAATAGCACTTTGTATAATCAGATTTGCCGACGAGAGAGGCATCATCCGCAATGGAAGAGTAAGTATAGCAAAGATTCCAATCCAGCAAGATATCGCAAATATGGCTGGCACATCCAGAGAGACCGTCTCTAGAGCATTAAATGTTTTAGAAAAAGAGCAACTTATTGATAGGAACGGGCGAGAATTAGTGATAATAGACTATAAAAAATTTATCAAGGAGTTTGATTCATAGATGCACCAAGCTCTTATCCATGGCATTCTAAATAATGATCATGGATCAATATCAAAAGCACTGACTTTAGTTGAGAATAATCTGCCTGGCCAATCCTCTTTACTAAAAGAACTGCAAAAATACTCTAACCAATCTTTGCGCATTGGAGTGACTGGTCCTCCCGGTGCAGGAAAGAGTACGTTAACAGATTTGCTAATAGAAATGTTTTTAAAAAATCAAAAAACTGTAGGCGTAATTGCGGTTGACCCAACAAGTCCGTTCACAGGAGGGGCATTTCTCGGCGACAGAGTACGAATGAATAATTATGCATGGGATAATAGTGTTTTCATAAGAAGTATGAGTAGTAATGGGGATTTGGGTGGCCTTGCCAAAAGATCGCAAGAGTTGGGAGATGTTTTATCTGCTAGTGGAAAAGATTATATTATATACGAAACAGTGGGAGTGGGTCAAAGCGAACACGATATAATTAGAGCTGCAGACCTGTGCCTTGTTGTGTTGGTACCGGAATCCGGAGACGAAATTCAAATGATGAAAGCGGGTTTGATTGAAATTGGAGATATCTTTGTGATTAACAAGTCTGATAGATCAGGCGCGAACCGACTGAGCACTGCTCTACGAAATCTGTTGCACTTTACGTCAAGCAAAGAACGCGTAGAACCTAGCGTCGTAAATACAATCGGTTCAGAAAAAAAAGGTTTGCAAGAGCTTCATAATTGTCTCATAAAATATGCAAAGAAATTGAAGAAATCCGGTGAACTTGATAAAAGAAGAAAGGGTAGATATAAAGAGAGGGTTCTAGCACACGTTAGAGAAAAACTTGAAAAAAAATTTTGGACAGAGGACAAGAAGATGTTGTTGGAGAATTCAGCCTTAAAAATCGATGGTACATCAAAAGCACCACATGTAATGGCTGATGACCTTTTATCGCAATGATATAATGGGTACAAGTGATAAAAGGGAAATGGGTTTTTTGGACCACCTTGAGGAACTAAGATGGAGACTCGCCCGAACCCTGATTGGTGTAATTTTTTTTTCTGCTCTGTCCTATTTTTATATTGATGATATTCTATACATTTTCCTAGAACCTGCTAAAAAGACTAAGAGCTCTATTGCACTTCAGTCCCTTCAAGTTCAGAGTATGTTCATGATAAAATGGTATGTTTCATTTATCTCAGGATTTGTCCTATCAGTACCTCATACGGTTTATCAGTTCTGGAAGTTTGTTGCTCCTGGCCTAAAAGTAAATGAAAAAAAAATTATTATGCCAGTAGTATTGCTCGCATCCCTTTCTTTTGGGATTGGTATTATTTTTGGATATACTGTATTAGTTCCATTTTCTCTTGAATTTTTTAGTTCTATTGCCTCGCAGGATGTTGAGAACAATTTCTCGATCCAGTACTATTTTAGTTTTATGGCATGGTTAATGATTGGTGCTGGTCTAATTTTTCAGCTTCCAGTAGTTTCACTATTGCTCTCGTCAATAGGGGTGTTAACGCCAGCTTTTATGAGGCATTACAGAAAGTATTCTATTATTGTTATCCTTATCCTATCCTCATTTATTACCCCACCGGATCCGGTATCAATGTTGCTTATGGCTTTTCCATTAATCATTCTTTATGAAACTAGTATTGGTGTATCATGGCTTGTGAATCGTTCAAAACATAATTGAATCCAAATCATCAGTTAAGTTATTTTAAACCTCATATGAATAGGCATTTAGACATATTAAAAAATATTACAACCTCAATAGATAAAGACTTAGAACTTTATCAAAAAGAATTTGATAAAGCTCTTCGTTCTGAAGTAAGTCTAATTAATACGGTTTCAAAATATATGATGAGAAATAGAGGAAAAAAAATTCGACCAATACTTACTATATTATCCGCCAGATTATGTAGCGAGCCGACTGAAAACACCTATAGAGCTGCTGCTATGGTTGAATTGCTACATATTGCAACGCTAATTCATGATGATGTTGTTGATGACGCAACATTGAGAAGAGGTAGAGCTTCAGTTAATAAAATATGGAAAAACAAATTATCCGTTTTGATGGGAGACTTTATATTAAGTAAGGCGCTAATTAATATGATTGATTTAAGGGACTTTGATGCTTTAGGCCAGATTTCAAAAACAGCTGAGCATTTGAGTGCAGGTGAGATTTTACAGATGGAGAGAAGTTTCTCCGGTTCTATGACTGAGGATGTTTATTTTGGTATGATAGGTCAAAAAACCGCATCACTATTAGCAACGAGTTGTGAACTTGGAGCAATAACCACTACAAAAAAAAATGAGGATAGAGCAGCAACTAGTGCCTTTGGACAAAATCTTGGGATTGCATTCCAGATTAAGGATGACCTACTTGATATATTGGGGAAGGAGAGTGATACTGGTAAAAACTCAGGCGGGGATGTGAAAAGGAACATGATGACATTGCCATTGATTTTTTCTAAAAATAATATGAACAGAAAAGACTACAGATCATTAAAAAAACTTTTGGGATACAAAAAGAAAAACAAAAAAATTATGTCCGATATCACGGATTTAATTAACAAAACAGGCGGTATAGACTACTCAAAAAAGAAACTTGATGATTATTCTAGACTAGCTATTGAGGCCATCTCTCATTACCCTCCTTCAAGCATAAAGAAATCCTGCGGGGATTTAGTCCAATTCAATAAAGACAGGCTCAAGTAATTTCTCTCTCCATGCAGAGGATTCTAGTCATTCGTTTTAGCTCTCTTGGTGATGTTGTCCTATCAACTAGTCCTTTGAATACAATTCGTAATTCAAACCCATATGCGAAGATAACTTTTCTTACATTGAGCACCTATGCACCTATTTTAGAAAACCACCCTGACATAGACAGGTTATTAACAATAGAAAAGAGTTGGTCAATAAAGAGATTATGGGACTTTAGTAAATATATTTCTGAAAAATATTATAGTACCATATATGACCTACACAACTCGATTCGGTCTAATCTTGTGATGCTGCGTTCAAAAAGTAGAGTTTACCAGTTGAAAAAGCCAAGAATGAAGAGAGCCGCCCTATTTTATTTCCATAAAAATTATTTTGATAAGTCATTTTCTACTTTGAGGATGTATCACGAAAATCTTGGTGAAATTTATGATGAAAATGATTTGCCGCCGACAAAGCTCGTTCTAAGTAATCATGAAATAAAAAGGGGTATTCATTTCATTAGGTCCCAAGGAATTAATAATGAGTATTTCGTAGCTGTACCAGGATCAGCGTGGTTGCAAAAGCAATGGTCTCCAAAGAAATATGCTGAACTTTTCGACAACCTAAATTTCCCAGTAGTTATGCTAGGACTATCATCAGACACTATTTGCAACAAGATAGGAGAAATTTCAGGCAACGTACTCAATCTAGCTGGTCAAACAGGTTTTAGAGAGGCAATGGCAGTCATCTACAACTCAAGACATGTAATTGGAAGCGACACAGGTTTAGTTCACATGGCCGAGGCACTAGGCAAAAACGCTACTATGATTTTAGGACCGACATCCAGAGAGACTGGAGGTGGGCTGTATCTGCCAGAATCTAAAATGGTTGAGAGCGATATATGGTGCAGACCCTGTTCACAAAATGGAAGTTTTCCATGCTACAGGGAGCGTCAGTATTGCATGGATTCCATAGGTGTTGACGACGTTTTAAAAACACTACCAAGGGTCTAGTCTCGAATGCATATTTTCTGGTTCATATTGTACAATACCATTCTGTATCCCCTTCTTTTTTTCTGTGCATTAGCATTTTCTTTGTTCAGTGACAAAACAAGGAAGTCCGTGTATGGTAAATTTGGTTCAATAAAAATTTTAAAGTCATACTTTAAGCAAAATAGAAAAAATACTGATATATATTGGTTTCATGCATCTAGTCTTGGAGAATTTTATCAAATTAAACCTGTTTTAGAGTCCTTGAAGATACAGAAGCCAAGATCAAGAATCTTAATGAGTTTTACCTCTCCCTCTGGATACGATAACGTCCACAGTGACTTAATTGACCTCAAATTTTACATGCCATTTGATTTTCTTTGGAGCGTAAATCGAGCCCTCGATATAGTATGTCCGAATAAAGTAATTTTTGCGTCGTATGATTACTGGCCTAATTTTTTGTGGATTTCTAGTTTAAAAGGAATATACACAAAAATATTTGCATATCGTTTTAAACAGTCAACCTTTAAAACATTTCCTGTTGTTAGTAATTTTTTTAAGAGCATATACCGATTCGTCGATGTTATCTGTACAGTGTCAAAAGAAGATGAACGATTTTTCATGTTACATTTTGGGTTATTAAATACGCCGACATTGAAGGTAATGGGCAATCCACGCTACGATATGGTTCAAAAAGCAGTAAAAGATTGTGATCATGATATGCAACCAGATGATTACATACGCATCATTATTGGCAGTGCGCATGAGGAGGAGGAATACATTCTCATAAAATCTCTATCCAAGCTCATGAGATCTTACCCTGATATTAAAATTGTATATGTGCCGCATGAGCCAAAAAGAGATGAGATTGATAGAATTAAATCAAAATTCAAACATGAGGGGTTTTTAACCACTGTTTTTAATAAAAAAAATGATCTAGCATTACCTAATGATCAACTAGTTGTGGTTGGAATTGTTGGTGTTTTATCAAGACTCTACTGGCAAAGCAGTATAGCTTACATTGGAGGTGGATTCAGCACAGGAATTCACAATGTAATGGAGCCTGCTGTTGCTGGAATACCAGTGTTATTTGGTCCTCGATATGACCACGCGCACGAGGCGGGGGAGCTCCTTTCAGTCTCTGGCGGTTTTGTAGTAAACAATGCTGCTGAGTTTACCGAAAAAATGACGGAACTGATTGAGGATAGTGCCCAGCTACAAATATCTGGACTTGCCGCGAGAGATGCAATACACAAAAACTCGGGCTCAACTGAAAAAATAGTGGAATCTATTCTCAATGAATAAACTTATCGCACAGTTGACCTTTGAAAAATTTACACATGAGCCTCAGACCATTGTATTCACACAAGGGTTAAACATCATCTATGGAGAAAGTGGAACGGGTAAGAGCACAATTTTAGATATTGTACAGAAAGAAAAAAATGTTACCAAACAAAATTTTGAGATGTGCCTGGAGAGCCACTCCTTTGAGGTTTACAGAATATATCAAAACCCTGACCATCAAATTATTGCATCTACAATCGGCAGTGAAATAACCTTCTCTGGCGAATGTAGACAGCTTGAACCAGAAAAATTAGAAGCCATGCTTAATGATGGGCTAGCTGTTTTGCCCGATTATATTGATCCAAAAATGAATCCATCTTACCTATCTGGTGGTGAAAAAGAACAGCTAAACATAGTCACTGCAATTGACATCAATTCAGAGGTCCTATTAATTGATGACAGTCTGTCTTTTTTATCACCAAAAAGTAAAAGCACATGTATTCAGCAGTTGATAAAATACTCTGAACAAACAGGGTGCATCATAATCTGGGTCACTAGCGATAGTAGTGACATCATGTTTGCTGACAGAGCATGGACTCTGACTCTAGAATCAATTACCAAGACTGAAGAAGTTCAGATAAATAAACTTGAGCGAATACAATTCCCAGATGGTAGACTGAGTATTTGTGTCGATAAATTGAGTTTTAAATATGATAATTCAAGAAGTATTTTTTCCGATCTAACGCTGGAAATCTGCAACAGTCGTTCCATAGGTTTACTAGGCGAAAATGGTTCAGGGAAAACTACATTTGCAGGACTGTGTTTTGATGATTTAGAGCCTACAAATGGATCAATATCTATCCTCGTCGGCGAAAATCCAAAACCTAGAGTAGGTTACTTGGATCAGTTTCCGGAGCATTTGGTTTTGCTGAGAACTCTTAGTGAGCTACTTAGTGAGTTGCGAGACCAGGATATCTTTGATTCTGGGATTGAAAAAACATTTAAAAAAAGAATAGCAGGCTTTGGTATTCGATGGGAGGAGGTGTCTGATAAAAAAGGCGTGGATCTACCATGGGTAGTATTAAGAACAGTACTCATAATTCTGATGAGTCATTGTAGGTTTGATGTGCTGATTCTTGACGAACCTACTTTTGGACTGGGCCATGTTCAAAAATTAAAGCTACGCTCTTTTTTAAATAATGCTATGAGGAAAATGCATTTTATGATTATTTCACACGATGAAAATTTTATAAACGCAGTTTGTCAGAACGTCATTGATTTTAACGATAAAAAAATAAGGCGGAATATCTTTGCAGATAAACAAAAAACCTAATATCAAAGATCGAATTATCAATGATCCCAATAGGGTGTTAACTCTTTCGAACTTTATAAGCCTGCTCAGAGCATTTTCTGCTATACCAATTATCTATT
>CAJWHU010000055.1 GCA_913041325.1 uncultured Fidelibacterota bacterium
ATGCCATTTCTATCCAACAATACGATAGGGCGTTTATTTACAATTGCAATCGGTTCTCGCTCCACTATCTCTATATTGATCTGACTTGGATAATGTCTGCTAACTCTGACAGCCTCCACATATGGATGAGCTTCTAAAGTGTCAACCACCCAGCTAAAATTTATTGTTTCAATTTCTTTATTGCCTATTGACCTAAGCAAAGATTTATAATTTGATGTATTTAGAACTTTAGTTTCAGAAAAATTTATTTCTGGGATAGTAGTTTTCTCATTATCCCACAAAAAAGCAATTAAAATCATTGATATAGAAAAGAGAACTATTAAAAGATATGAGAGAACACTTATCAGATTTTTTATGTTCGGTTTCTTAATCATAAGCATCCAAAGATTCAGGTTTAATGCCGATAGTCTTTATCTCGAGCTCAAGCTTGATTTCAAATTTTTCAAAAACAGATTTTTTTGCAAGCTTTATGAGTTGTGTTATATCATCAGCTGAAGCGTTACCATTGTTTACAAAGAAATTAGCATGATGATTTGATATTTCCGCTCCACCTATTTTTGTGCCTTTGAGTCCTGCTTGATCAATAAGGTAACCCGCTGGAAATTTTTCAGGGTTTTTAAAAACACTCCCCGCAGAACGATATTTTAATGGCTGGTTTGTTTTTCGTCCACTGCTTGCAATTTCTTTTTTCTTTTTAATGACATCTGGGTTCTCATTGGTGAGTATGAATTTTGCCATGAGGATAAATTCATTTTTCTTGAATGAGGAATTTCTATAGGAAAAACGTATGTCACTTGTCTTATAAACTGTTATTTCTCCATTCATTTTCATTATTTCAACACTTTCCAAATAGTTCGATATCTCACCTCCAAATGCACCAGCATTCATAATTAAGGCACCGCCTAAAGTTCCTGGAACACCAACTAAACTTTCTAATCCAGTTAAATTATTTTTGATACACTCTTTTACTAACCTACCAAGCATAACGCCTGATTCGGCGTATATTGTTGTCCCTAGAATTTTTAAGCTCTTTAACGATCTAGCAGGTGAAATGACTATACCATCAATACCATCGTCTGAGACTAATAAATTGGATCCTGAACCTATAAAATAGGCTGGTATATTATGATCATGAGAGAATCGTAATATTTGGGCTAAGTCCTCTTTATCATTTGGCGTGATATAGGCTGAAGCGGGTCCCCCTATGCGATAGGAGGTATGTTTTGACATAGGCTCATTCATGAGTATTTTGCCTTTGACAATTGATTTTAAATTATCAAGATAGCTCATACTTTCCTGAACCTCCTTTTCATTTGCTCCACATAATATTCATTATAACGCCATATATCTCCGGCACCCATTGTCAATAATAGATCGCCAGGTTTTATTATTCCATTGATAGTTTTCTCAAGCTCATTCAAGTTAGACAATAGGATACACTTATTTTTCATTTTCTTCTTTAGCTCAAAAAATATAAGCTGAGACGTCACTCCTTTTATTGGTTCTTCCCGTGCGCCATAGATTTCTGAAATAATTACTATATCAGCAATTTTTAAAGCCTCTGCAAATTCTCTAAAAAATTCTTTTGTTCTTGAAAAAAGATGTGGTTGAAATACTGCAATTATCCTTCTATTCCATCCAGCTTTTGCAGAACTTATCGTTGCTTTAACTTCAGAAGGGTGATGAGCATAGTCGTCAACTATTAGTATGTTATTAAACAATCCCTTGATATCAAATCTCCTTCGCACTCCCTTGTATCTCTTTATACCATTCTTGATGTTTTGAAAAGAGAGGCCCATTTCCAATCCTAAAACAACGGCCGCTAAAGAGTTTAGTACATTATGCTCACCGGGAACATTAAGCTCTATATCTCCTAAGCACTCCTCCGAACGAAAAACAGAGTATGTGGACTTTTCTGCTTTAAACTGTAGATTTTTCGCTCGATAGGCCGCATCCCTTGACCGTCCATAGGTTGTCATGGGCCTCTCAATTTTTGGTATAATCTTTCTCAAGGCTGGCGAGTCTATACATGCAATAACTTCGCCATAAAATGGAACAGACTTACAAAATCGGGTGAAATTATCTTGCAAATCTTCCAGGTTTCGGTAACAATCAACATGCTCAAGTTCGAGATTAGTTATGATTGCTATAGTTGGTTTCAACGCTAAGAAACTTCTATCAAATTCATCTGCCTCAACAACTATTAAGTTACCTGAGCCAAGTTTTGTGTTTGTATCAAGATTGTGTACAAGACCACCTACTACTAGAGTAGGGTCCATCTTTGCATGTGATAATATTGTCCCAACCATTGATGATGTAGTTGTTTTACCGTGAGTACCACCAACAGCGATGCTTGTTTCTTTAACAGAAATTAGCTCTCCTAACATTTCAGCCCTTCTAATTGTGGGAATTTTCTTGTTCTTAGCGTAGACTAATTCTGGATTATCTTTTGGTATAGCACTAGAATAAACCACAACGTCAATTTCAGTTTTTATATTGTTCTTACTGTGACCGATAGTGATGTTTATACCTAATTTTTGAAGCCGTTTAACATTTTCATTATCACTCACATCTGAGCCAGAGATATTGAAGTTTAAATTATGAAGCAGCTCAGCTATACCACTCATGCCTATTCCGCCAATACCCACGAAGTAAATATCACTTATCTTTCTAAATTTCATTCTATTTCCTTTATGATGTGGTCGACAATTTTTTTTGTAGCATTTGGATGCCCCAGTTTGAGTGATGATCTACTCATTTTGTCTAGTTCTTTTTGATTGTGAACCAAACTCATCACCGCATGAAGAAATTTTTTCGAGTTTAGGTGTTTTTCAGTTAATACGCGTGCTGCTCCTGCTTGAAAAAGAGAATCTGCATTTTTTGTTTGGTGGTCTCCTGCCGCATAAGGATATGGAATTAATAAAGCTGGTTTTCCGCATATGGTTATCTCAGCTAAAGTCAATGCCCCGCTCCTGCATATAAGCAAGTCAGATACAGAATAAGCATCTGCCATATTATTTATAAAGGGCAGAATACGTATATTTTCAGAGTCCATATCTGCATATTTCATGTAGTCCCGGTCCCCAGTTTGCCATAGAATTTGTATACCAGCATCTGATAGGTTTCTTACAACTTTATGCATTAGCTCATTCAAGTATGATGAACCTTGGCTACCGCCAAAAAGAAAAATTGTCTTCAATGAATTTCTAAAATTGAATTCGATAAGGCCACGATCTTTATCGCCTTCCTCAATTCCTTTTCTGACCGGGTTACCTGTAATGATCATGTTACTATTTTCTATTTTTTCTTTAGATTGTTTGAAGGCAATGCAGATCTTTTGTGCTTTTTTTGCAAATAATCTTGTTGTTATCCCTGGAAATGAATTTTGTTCTTGCAATATCATAGGAATAGAGTCGGAATTTTTTGAAGCAATATATAATGGCAGGGCAGAAGCATATCCACCAGTGCCTACAATGATTTCTGGATCGAAGTCATTGAACACATACCTTAGTTTTATCAATGATCTAATTATTCTTAAAGGAAGAATGGCATTACGGCAAATCCCTTGAAAACTAAACCCTCTATGAAAGCCACGAATTGGCAAAAGAGTGTGCCTTACCGCTTTGATGGGAAACACTTTTGCCTCAAGACCAAATTTTGATCCAATATAGTGGATTTCTGCATTTGGATCTCTTGAATTAATTTCTTCACCTATGGCAAGAGCCGGGAATAAATGTCCTCCTGTTCCTCCACCAGATATTAAAATTTTTCTATTAGCCATAAGTAGCTCCACGCCATTGAAGCTCATTTGTTATAGACTTTGCAGACTGTGAAATATTTAACAAGATACCCATCATTGCCATGTTGATAACCATTCCTGAACCACCATAGCTAACCATTGGCATTGGAAGACCAGTGACCGGCAATATTCCAGTTACTACTGCAGCATTGATAAAAGCATATTGTACCAGATTTAGGCAAATGCCGATTGACAGAAATATTCCAAATGGATTTGTACACATTTTTGCTATTTTCACACCGCGAAGAAAAATTAACAAAAAAAGAGTTAGTACTGGCGCAGTGCCCATTACAAATCCTAATTCTTCTCCAATTATTGCGAAAATAAAATCCGTATGGGGGGTAGGTAGGAAGTGATTTTTCTCAATGCTGCTACCAAGGCCCACACCAAAAATACCCCCATTACCCAAGCTAATTAAAGATTGATTAGCCTGATAACCTATATCAGGATTATCTCCTAATCCCAAGAAGCTTAATATTCTCTGCCACCTATATTCACGTGACAATAATACAGGAATTAATATTAGTAGGGCTCCAGAGGCTGTTAAGCATAATTGGGAAATTTTTGCGCCACCAATAAATAGGATTGCACCGCCAATTAGGCCAATCATAAGTGCCGTGCTGTAATCAGGTTGAATTATTATTAATGTCATAATGACACCTAAAATTCCAAAAGCTGGAACTAAGCCCAATTGAAATTCATGAAGTTGATCTCTTTTCCTATCTGCGTAATACGCCATGAAGATGATTACCGAAAACCTTGCTAAGTCAGAAGTTTGAAAAGAAAATGAACCGAGGCTCAGCCATCGAGCTGGTTTATACCATGAGTATCCGCTCGTAATATATAGCACCTTTGTTGCTACTAATAGCAGGATAGACAATATAATTAAGTGTGGTGCAATACTTTTTAATTTCCTGTAGTCAATTATTAGAAATCCAAAAAGGAATGAAACACCAACTAGTAACCTTTTTAAATGATTCCTCAAAAATAGCATCTCAGTTTTACCGTTGGTGGATGAAAATGATTCATACCAACTTGCACTGTAGAGCATTATTGTGCCCAAAACTGCAAGAATACTCAGATAAATAAGTAATTTCTTGTCATATTTCTTTACAATTATATCAATCATTTATGTGATAATTCGTAAACAGTTTTTTTAAAAAAATTTCCTCTCTCCTCAAAGTTCGAAAATTCATCAAAGCTGGCACACCCCGGAGATAGTAGAACTAATTCTCCGGGTTTTGCCAGTATTTGGGCTTTATTAACTGCAGATTTGAGATTAGCTTCGCGAACCAATCTCACCGCATCCCCTAATGCAGTATTTATCTGCCCACCAGCTTCTCCATAAGAGATAATTGCTCTTACATGATTTGACTTGATATGTGGAAGGAGTAGCCGAAAATTTGATTTTTTGTTGTAACCACCTAAAAGGAGCACTATTGGCCTGTCAAAAGCCTTAATTGCCACTATTACAGATTCAATGTTTGTTGCTTTTGAATCATTGATAAACTCTATTCCATTAGAAATCGCAACATGCTCTAGTCTGTGTTCTAGGCCATTAAAGTTTTTTATAACATTAAATATTTGGTCATCGGATATACCCATAACATGTGAACAAGTAGATGCTGCTAAGAAATTATATAAATTATGTTCACCTCGAATTTTCAAATCATCTAAGTTGAGGTTTATATTTCCCGAAGTTCTATTGACAAGACCATCTTGAACTTTGAAAATGCAATTTTGGTCTTTGATACTAAATGGAAATTTTTGCTGAACTTTCCTACCAAAGGCCTCAACTAGTATTTTATCATCCATATTATATATGATGTAATTTTCGAAATTCATATTTTTAATTAATTCTAGCTTCATGTTGATATATTCGGACATTGTCAAGTGGCGATCTAGATGATCCTCAGAGATATTTGTAAAAACAGCAATTTTCGGTTTAAAATGATAAATAAACTCCATTTGGAAACTTGAGCATTCCAATACATATATTTGGTTATCATTTGGATTTATTATTTCTTTCAAGACCTCGCTGGAAAAAGGAATTCCAATGTTTCCTGCTACTACACTGCAGTAATCTTGAGAATTGAGCATTTCATTAATTATGAACGAAGTAGTAGTTTTTCCATTGGAACCAGTCACTGCAACTATGGGTGATTTTGTAAACCAGCTTGCAAATTCAATCTCCCCAACAATTGGAATATTTTTTTCTTTAGCCTTGACAATTATATCAGAGTTTTTAGGCACACCTGGTGAAATAATCCATAAATCAGCGTCATATATTTTATTTGTTTGAATACCGCTCTCAACTGCTATATGGTGCTGATAAACAAGCTCACTTGAGGTGTTAGCAACAGAAAAACTTGAACTTGAATCGCTGATGAAGACCTTTGCGCCAAGATAACTAGCAAGTATGGCGGTGCTTGTGCCGCTTAAGCCTGCTCCTATAACAGTTATCCGCTTATCTCGCACTTCGATACAACTTTTATCTGAAATATTCATTATCTTATTTTGAAGGTTGTAAGTGAAAAAAGAGCAAGCAGTAATCCAATGATCCAAAATCTCACTACAACCTTAGATTCTGGCCATCCTTTTAATTCAAAGTGGTGATGTATTGGCGCCATTTTGAAGAACCTCTTACCTTTGCCATGGTTAACTTGGGTATATTTATAATATCCGATTTGAATAATAACTGAGACAGCCTCCCAAACGAAAACACCACCTATTATTAGGAGCAATAATTCCTTTTTCAGCAAGACTGCTAAAGTACCTAGGGCAGCACCTGTTGATAGCGAACCAGTATCCCCCATAAAAACTTCAGCAGGATGTGAATTGAACCATAAATAACCGATGCAGGCTCCGGCCATCGCTGACGTAAAGATTGTAAGCTCTCCTGCATTAGGAATGTAAAGTATGTTCAAATAATCTGAAAAATCGAACCTCCCAGTTATATAAGTAATTGCGGAGAATACAGAAAATGAGATTGCCAAAAGCCCTGCAAGTAATCCATCTAGACCATCGGTCAGGTTTACTGCATTGGAGGTTCCAGTAATGACTAATATCACCATTATTGGGTATAGAAAACCTAAATCTAGTTCAACATTTTTAAAAAAGGGTACAGTCGTCTTTGTAGAAATATCGATATAGTCTGGTATTTGAAATATCCAATAACTAACAATACAACCCAGAAAAATCTGCCCAACAAGTTTATACCTGGCAATTAGGCCCAAACTCAATTTCTTTACAACCTTTAGGTAGTCATCAATGAAGCCGATAAGCCCCATCCATAATGTTGCAAAAATAATAATTTGGACCAATGGGTTGTTCAACTTTGCTAAAAGAAGGGTAGGGAGGAGTACTGCTGTCAGTATGATTACTCCTCCCATTGTGGGCGTGCCCCTTTTCTTCATGTGTGATTCTGGACCCCTTTGATGAATTTCTTCACCGATCTGTTTTTTTTGTAGTATGTGGATGATCCAGGGGCCGATAATGAAGCTTATAATCAATGCTATTATAGCAGCTGTCACTGCTCTAAATGTTATATACTCAAATAAATTAAATAACGAAAAATAATCACTTAAAGGAGTTAAAAAATGATAGAGCATTGCTACCCAAAAACTCCTTTAATTACTTTCTCCATGGCCATGCCGCGAGATCCTTTAAAAAGCACCTTGTCTCCAGGGTTTAGATTGTCTTTTAATGATAGAATTAAACTCTTTTTTGATTCAAAATGCCTATGATCGATGCTTTTCAATAAAATATTGCCGGTGTGCTTAGTGTAGTCTCCAACAGTATAAACTTGATCTAGTTCTAGCTCATTGCATTTTTTACCAACATTACGATGCTGGCTGATAGACTCATCTCCAAGCTCATACATGTCTCCAAAAACGAATACACATCTTCCCTCGCTTGATAAAGCTTTTAGGTAATTTAGCGCTGCTAATACTGATGTTAAATTCGCATTATAGGTATCATCAATAATCATGATATTATTTACCTGCTTGACAAAACATCTTCCTTTTGGCGCAGAAAATGACTTGATCTTGCTTTCCAGAGTCTTCCAGCTAATACCCATACTAATTGCAATGGCAGAAGCAGCTATACAATTTTTGATATATGATAAATTAAATGAATTCGTTTTTATTACGTTTGTATCAAGAATTATAGTGAGAGATCCAGTCTGCTCTTGATAGATGTCTGCAGGAAAATCACAATTATGGTTTAAGCCAAAAGTAACTTTTTTTCCGGGTATGTCAAATTCGGAGATAAAATGATCTGCCATGTTAACAAATGATATTCCATTATCAAGAGATTTAAACAGGGCTTGTTTTTCATTAGCTATAGCCCCGATTGATCCAAAGCCTTCCAAGTGCGCTTGAGCAATATTGGTAATTAGTCCATGAGTTGGGTTTGCAATTTCGCATAACTTTTTTATTTCGCCCGGCGCGCTTGCACCCATCTCAAGAATTGAAATGTCATGCTTAGGCTCTAACTCTAGTAAGGAAAGGGGAAGTCCAATACGAGTATTGAAGTTCCCCTTTGTGGCATGCACTTCGAATTCTTGTGATAAAATATATGTGAGCAGTTCTTTAGTGGTCGTCTTACCATTTGAACCAGTTATTCCAACTATGGGAATGTCAAATTTACTTCTCCATCTATTTGATATTTTTCCTATTTCAATAGCTGGATCATCCACCATAATTTGTTGTATACCTAAATTTTCTTTAATATCCTGAACCAATACAGCAGAAGCCCCCGCAATTTCAGATTGTTTTAAAAAATTATGGCCGTCATAATTATTGCCTTTTAAAGCAATAAATAAATCACCTTTCTCAATTTT
Source organism: uncultured Fidelibacterota bacterium (assembly GCA_913041325.1). The sequence goes on from CAJWHU010000055.1 coordinate 8,646, forward strand.
TCTAGTGTCAGTCGAAATGCCATTCAATGGTCTGTTAAGTTTAACTTTTGTAGTTTCCTCAAAAACAGATGCAAACATTTCGGGGTGATTTATAGTAATCCTCATAAATATTCCTCTATTATCAGCAGGTCTGAGTAATTGAATTTTTCACCGTTAACTTCTTGGT
>CAJWHU010000056.1 GCA_913041325.1 uncultured Fidelibacterota bacterium
TCATCAATAGAAAGAATTCATCCTTATCTGATCGAATTAAGTAAAGATTTTAATGTCATAATAAAATTACATGCTTTCAGCTGGGAGCAGAAAAAGTATCATTACCAAAGTACCCTTTTTCTGAACTTATCGCAAGGAAACAGTAATATATTTTTGCTTCAAAATAATGTCCATGACATTATCCCATATTATCTATTGTCAGATATATTGGTTACTGATATTTCATCAACCATGTTTGAATATTTGCCTCTGGACAGACCAATAATTCAAGCTGAATGCTATTCATTAAAAATTAAGCATAGAATCTTGCAAAAGCGTTTCTGGAAAAAGATGGATCTAAAGAGGCAACAAGAAATTGATTTCGTATACAATATAAAGGACCCTGAAGATCTTTTAAACAGGGTTTATTTTGCAATTGAAAATAGTGATGATATGTCTGCACTTAGAAAATCTGCTTGTGAGCATTACCTTTATAAAACTGATGGTTTAGCTTCATGTAGATTGGTTGATGCACTTGAGGATTATAATAATGAAGATAGGAATATTTAGTCCCAATTGGATTGGAGATGCTGTTCTAGCATTACCATTTATTCAGTTTATTAAACAGCAAAACTCAAGTTCAAAAATAATTATCATTTGCAAAGATTGGGTCTCGGGAATTTTTGAAAATAATCCATATGTGTCTGAAATAGTATCACTAAATAATCAAAAACTAAATGGCTTTTGGAATACTTTTAAAACAGGTCGTGAATTAAGGCTTAAAAATTTAGATATTTTTTATACTCTTACTGACTCTTTGAGGAGTGCATTCATTTTGAGACTTTCTAATGCACAACTCCGTATTGGTTATGATACCCAAATGCGTTCTTTCTTGTTGAATGGTGTAAAACCAAAACCGATTAGACCGATTCATCGATCAAGGAAATATTTGGATCTTATAAGCTCTTATGATTCGTCAACTATTTTACCCAGAATAAATTTATTAGATGAGGAAACGGAGTGGGGTGAAAAAGAACTGGCTAAGATTTGTAAGACTAAAGCTGTTGCCCTTTTACCATTTAGTATTGCTCAAAACAGAACGTTAGATAGATTGACCCTAAAAAACTGGATTCATAATACAAATAGGCAATACATTATTTTTGGATCAAATGCTGATACTAGTAAAGCTAATCAAATAATAGATTTTTGTAAAGGCACCTCAATCACCTCCTTATGTGGAAAATATTCATTGCGAGATTCAATAAGAATTTTATCTCATTGTGAATACGCCTTAGCCACAGATAGTGGCCTAGGGCACATTGCGGCAGCACTTGATCTTCCTACACTATCGTTTTTCGGAGCTGGTAATAGTCAAATCACCGCTCCAAGAGGTAAAAATGCAGATTTAATTGAACATTGCAGTCCTTGTAGAGGAACTAATTGTAAAAATAAACGAAAAACTCGATATTGCCTGAATGAAATTTCAAGTTCATTTATAGATTCTAGAGTTAAAAACATCACAAAATCGTAAATTTGTAAATATATGAAAGCTCTTATCCTTGCCGCGGGTGTTTCGAGAAGGTTATATCCTCACACCTACGATATTCCTAAATGCTTATTAGAAGTGAATAATAAGCCAATCATACACTACCAATTAGAAGCATTAAAAGCCTTAAATGTAAAAGATATTATAATCGTTGTGGGATATCATAGAGAAATGCTAATTGAAAATATTAGGCATAATTTTCCGGATATGAATTTCCATTTTTTGATTAATCACCATTACTTTGAAACAAATACTGCTTTTTCAGTTTTTATCGCTAAGAATCATATTGACTCTGATCTTTTTCTTATGAACGCCGACGTAGTTTATCCTATAGGTTTGTTGTCAGATATTTTTAGCTCTCAATTTAAAAATATACTGGCAGTCGATATTAAAGTTTGTGGTAAGGAAGAAGTTAAAGTCATCGATGGAGGGAGTGATAAAATTGTAGCTATTGGAAAAGATCTCATAGAAGATCAGTGTCTGGGCGAGTTCATTGGTGTTGCAAAGTTTTCCAAGAATTTCATAAGCCATTTTATGGTTTCATTGGAGGCTCTCATCAAAGCCGGTGGTAAAAATGATTATTTTGAAGCGGCAATACAAGCTATTCTAAACAATGTTGAATTGAATTTTCTAGACATATCTAAATACCCATGCCTCGAAATAGATTTTATTGAAGATTTAAAAATAGCTGAAAAATTATTTAAAGGTAATCAAAGACTTGTCAAAGATTAAACCTTTCCGCGGTTATCTCCCTCCCAATGATTTGGCGAAGAATGTTTCATGCCCGCCATATGATGTTTTAAGTTCTGATGAGGCTAGAGATATTGTCCGCAACAATGCCAAATCGTTTCTAAGAGTTATTAAGCCAGAAGTCGATTTTGCTAATACTATAGTAGGCAACGATGAATTTGTACATCAAAGAGCACATCGTAACTTATCTGCATTCATTCGAGAAGGTCTTTTAATAAGGGATCAGGAGGAATGTTTTTACGTTTATAGCATTTCTAAGCGCAACCATGTCCAAACTGGTTTGGTCGCTGCAGTTTCCGTTGAGGAATATAATGATCAAAAAATAAAAAAACATGAACATACACGGCCAGAAAAAGAAGACGATAGGACGTTGCACATAAGTACTACTAGAGCGAATACAGGACCTGTCTTTTTAGTCTTTAAAAATGATGGTAGTTTTCAAAGCCTAATATCCCGCCACACAAAGAAGAAGTCTGTAATATATTTTGAGGCTAGTGATGGTACTTCCCATTCGATAAAAAAAATTGAGGACAAGAGTAGTATTAAAAATATCAAGAAATATTTTAAATCTGTTGATAATTTGTATATTGCAGATGGTCACCATAGAGCTGCTTCTGCATCAAGATTTCAAAGAAGCCAAAACGGCAGTAGTGATAGCAATTACTTTCTTGGAACTTTATTTCCGCATGATGAAGTTCAAATTCTTAGTTACAACAGAGTAGTTAGAGGATTAGATGGGTTTCAAAATGATCTTTTTCTTAATAAAATAAAAAAGAATTTCTCAATAGTAAGGTCAAATAAAAAAAAGCCAATTGATAGGGGTATTTTCATGATGTACCTTGATGGAAAATGGTTCACCCTAAAAGCAAAGGAAAAAATAAGAAATAATGACCCTGTGTTGGGTTTGGACGCTTCAATATTACAAAATTTTATTTTAGATCTAATTCTTGATATCAAAGACCCTAGGACTGACTCCAGGCTTGATTTTATTGGTGGTTCCAAAGGATTAAAAGAGTTAGAAAGAAGATGCGAAATGGATGCAGAAATAGCTTTTGCTCTTCACCCAGTAACTATCGATGATCTATTAAAAGTTTCAGATAATGGGAAGGTCATGCCACCAAAATCTACATGGTTTGAACCAAAATTAAGATCAGGATTGATTGTAAGAATGCTTGATTAGAATTATGGTATCACTAAATTTAATTTTAATAAATTAATTGAGCGAAAGGATATAGAATGAACCTACTAAAAAATATTTTAAAAGATCGTATACCTTTGTTAAAAAAGGAGATTAAAGACCTTATCGATGAAAAAGGGCATCAAAAAATTGGAGATGTAACTATATCCCAGGCCTATTCAGGTATGCGAGGTGTCAAAGCATTCGTTTGTGATACATCCTCCGTTTCTGCAGATGAGGGATTAATTATAAGGGGAATTCCACTAATGGAAATAACCCACATACTCCCTGAAGAGGTTTTTTTTCTGTTACTTACAGGCAAACTGCCGGATGAAAACGAATTAGCAGATCTCAAAGAGGAATTTTCCCTCCATTTGGCTGTTCCAGATTATGTTTGGGACATTTTAAAGAATATGCCGGCTGATTCTCATCCAATGACAATGTTCAATACAGGTATTCTTGCAATGCAAGGAGAAAGTATATTCAGGAAGAAATATGATATGGGCATGAAGAAAAGTGATTATTGGGAAGCAACGCTTGAGGATGGTGTAAGGTTGCTTGCTAAGTTACCTGCTCTTGGGGCAGGAGTTTATAGAATGAGGTTTAATAAAGGTGATAGAATAAACCCAGATGTAAATAAGGACTGGGCAGGTAATTTTGTACATATGATTGGACTGCCTGATAAGGATGGTAATTTTCATAGATTAATGCAACTTTATCTAATGTTACACTGTGACCATGAGGGAGGTAATGTAAGTGCTTTTGCATCCCACACAGTAGCATCAGCTCTCTCTGATCCATACTATTCTGTCTCGGCTGGTTTGAATGGTCTGGCAGGACCGCTCCACGGTTTAGCTAACCAAGAGTGTCTGAAATTTGTTCTAAGTGTGAAGGAAAAATTTGGGGGAGTGCCAAATGAAGAGGACTTAAAGCAATATTGCTGGAATAGATTAGAAAGTGGTAGAGTTATACCGGGTTATGGTCATGCAGTATTAAGGTGTGCCGATCCTCGGTTCTCCGCCTTTATCAAATTTGGGCAACAAAACATTAATCAAGACGATGTTTTTGGAATTGTAGATTTACTTTATAAAGTTGTCCCCGGTGTTCTAAAGGAACATGGCAAAGCAAAAAACCCGTGGCCAAATGTAGATGCCGCATCAGGCTCACTACTATATTATTACGGTTTAAAGGAATTTAATTTTTATACAGTCTTATTCAGCATATCACGAACGATGGGTATGATATCACAAATGGTATGGGAGCGGGCTCTCGGGATTCCAATAACTAGACCTAAGTCCGTCACGACTAACTGGATCAAAACGAACTTTTAATACAATGGGATCCACTTCCAATTCATTTTTTAATTACATTCTCATAAGCTCTTTAACTTTTGGAACTGAGGTTTACCAATCTGTAAGAATTTTTGAACCAACCGCAGAAAAACTAAGTATTATTGGATCATCTGGTATTCCTCTAGACCATGTAAATTTTAAAAGAGGTGTTTTTATTGATTTAATTATGACAAAAACCGATAGGGGCGAGTTAATTAAAAAAGGCATTCAATCAACCATTTTAATCAACGACCTGACAAGTTACTATAAATCAAGGAACACTCCTTCCCGAAGCAGAAATTTCCCGCTTGGTAGTATGCAGGGTAATTATACGTGGACTGAATTGAACAACCGCTTTGATGAGTTACACCTAAATTATCCTAACATAATATCTGAGCGTATTGTAATTGGTCAAAGTGTGGAGGGTAGAAATATTTGGGCCTTTAAGGTATCTGACAATCCTAACCAAGATGAAGATGAGCCTAAAGTTCTGTATACTGCGCTCACGCATGCAAGAGAGCCTGTAGGTATGATGAACTTATTTTATTTTGTACAAAAGCTAGCTGAAAGTTACGAATCTGATAGCGAATTGAGTTATATAATTGACAACAGAGAAATGTGGTTTGTTCCCGTGGTTAACCCAGACGGTTACATCTTTAATGAGATTATTGAACCAGCCGGTGGTGGTATGCATAGAAAAAATAGATTAGAAACAAGTTGTGGTCAGGGGACAGGCAAAGGAGTTGATCTAAATAGAAATTTTGGTTTTGATTGGGGTCTAAACGATATCGGCTCTTCACCAGATCCTTGTGATGATACCTATAGAGGCGACATACAATTTTCTGAGCCAGAAACCCAAGCTATTCGTGATCTACAAGAGAATTATAATTTTAAAAACGTACTCCACTATCATACTTTCTCAAATTTATACATACATTCGTTTGGTAATGGCTCACTACCTGAGGAGCCAGACTTGTCAACAATTAGAAATATAGGAACAGAAATGTCAACCTATAATGGATATACTGTTGGAAACGGACTATCTACTGTTGGATATAGTGTTAATGGTGATGCAGTTGACTGGTCTTATGGACAAAAAAACATTATTTCATACACTCCCGAAGTGGGTTCTTATCAACAAGGTTTTTGGCCATCTGAAAATGAAATATTAGAATTATGTTCCTTACAATTTTATCCTAACAAGATATTTGCGCTGGTTGCGGGGCAAGATATAATATTAGAGAGCTATCAGCTATCTGAAAGCGATATCATGCCTGGTAGTGAAATCAATCTAGATTTATCACTGAGAAATCGTGGACTTGAAAACGTAAATGGTACCTTAATTGTTGAAGTAGATTCGCAAAATGACTACCTAAACATTGAACAAAGCAGCCAAGAAATTTCTAGCGGTATTCAAAGTCAAGAACTTCATCATTTAATAATTCCACTTACTATTGCTCCAAATGCGCCTTATGGCACTCGAATAGAATTTTCAATTAAAATCCTGGGGGAGAGTATATACCAAAGAAGTTTTGTGGTCAATTTTTTGATAGGCAGCAGGCAGGAAATATTTTTTGATAATTTCGAAAATGGTACCTTGAATTGGTCTTTGAATGGAGACTGGGGTCTGTACCAAGAGGCTCAAACTGGTAATCACGTTATGACAGACAGTCCCGCGGGCCAATACCAGCCTGGTCAAGAAACTGTAGTCAGGTTAATTCAAGATATTGACTTGAGTTACATAGATAATCCAATAATACAATACAAAGCTAAATGGGATATTGAGGACGGTTGGGATTTTGTGCGTTTCCAAACTCTCATTCAAGACGTTGGTTGGGTAACAACGGCTGGTATATACACTGAAAGTGGATCCGGACAACCTGCTCAGGCCTTTGGAGAGCAGGGCTACGATGGTACTCAATCATCTTGGGTCACTGAGAACATTGACTTGGGGCAATTTGATTCAAATCTAATAGCCGGATTTCGTTTTATACAGACCTCAGATGATTATGAAGAAGGAGACGGGTTTATGTTTGATGATTTTTCTATTATGGGTTTTCCCTCTGGGATAGTAGGAGATTACAACACGGACTCTTTTGTTGACATCATTGATATACTTGGTATTGTAGACTTATTTATTTTTGACTCAGAACCAAGCCAGAGGCAATTATTTTTTTGTGATTTAGATAGAAACGGTTCCATTAATATAATGGACTTGATGGCTCTAGTTGACATGGTAGTGGGAATCCTAGATTGAAATATGCTTTTTTAATAGTATTAATTCAAACATATCTCGTTGCCGGTATATCAATAAATCAAGAAGCCTTCGAAATGGGTAGAAGGGGAGACAAATATCGTGCCTGGGTTTATTTTAAGGATAAGAAGGGATCCAAAGCTATAGATTTGAACCAAAAAGTTCAACATAGACGGCTTAAAAATAATGTTGCAGAAGAAATGTTTTGGTATGATTTAAAAGTTTCTGAATCATACATACATCATATATCATCAATTGGTGTAGAAATAATAAACCAAAGTCGTTGGCTAAATGCTGTTTCTGTTCTAGCGTCAATGGCTGAGCTAGAATGGTTGTCAAATCTAAATTTTGTAAAAAAAATTGAGGCAGTAAAAGGTTTCAATCGCGATGTAGTTCATCTGGGTTCTGAAGTAAGACCAAATTCAAGGGAATTTGATTATGGTGAAGCAAGAAGTCAGATCGAGCAGATTAATGCACATATTTTGCATGACCAAGGTTACACAGGTTTAGGTGTCAGGATTCTTTTAATGGACACGGGTTTTGACCTTTCGCACAACTCTCTTAGTCATATCAACGTAATCAGCCAGTGGGATGTTATAAATGATGATAATCAAACAGCAGATGAAAATGAAGCTGAAAATGATATTAATCAAGATTCACATGGCACAATGGTTCTTTCAACGATAGCATCATTTGCTCCGAATGAATTCATGGGAGTTGCTTATGATGCTGAGTTTCTTCTTGCAAAAACGGAAGATGTAACACAAGAAATACCCCAAGAGGAAGATAATTATGTTGTTGCTTTAGAATGGGGAGAGATAAGCGGAGCGGACATAGTTTCAACATCCCTTGGTTATTTAGATTGGTATAATTATGAGGACATGGATGGGAACACAGCAGTGACGACGATAGCCGTTGATATAGCATCAAGTTTAGGTATGCTTTGTATTACAGCCGCGGGTAATTCAGGTGATGACAATTGGTATTACATAATTAGCCCTGCAGACGCGGATTCTGTTATATCTGTTGGTGCTGTTTCAGCAGAAAATCAAATAGCAGACTTTAGTTCCCACGGTCCTTCGTACGATGGAAGAATAAAACCTGAAGTTTGTGCAAGGGGTTTATATACTTGGTGTATAAGTGCAAATAGTACTACAAGTTATACCAGAAAAAGCGGCACATCTTTATCATGCCCTCTAGTTGCAGGTGCTGCAGCGTTAATAATGCAAGCAAGACCTTCATTGACGGCGATGCAAGTAAGGGATGCTATCATTAATACTGCTACAATGGCAAATAATCCGGATAATACCTATGGGTATGGTATTATGAATACAAGTAGTGCTAAAGATTATCAATTCAATCTCACTAACGATTATGAAGAAATTCACCCTTCAAATTTCAAACTCACAAGTTTATATCCCAATCCATTTAATTCCTCTTTGGCGATGAAAGTGAGATTAGAAAGTGCAGGTTATTTAAAAATTGATATTTTGACGCTAAATGGGAGCATTGTCTCATGCTTGTTTGATGATTTTCTAGTTGAGACAGACGTTTTTGTTAGGTGGGAGCCAGATAATATATCTAGTGGTACTTATCTAGTAAATACAAATTTTGAAGGGCAGAACATTATTAAAAAAGTGACTTATATTAAGTAGTTAGCTATAAAAATCTAAATCTTGCCTTCTGTCATTATTTCACAGAAATTAAGTCTCACCCAATACTCCTGTAAACAATGGAATTAAT
>CAJWHU010000057.1 GCA_913041325.1 uncultured Fidelibacterota bacterium
TTAAACCCAATTTCGTACATGACTGTTTTTTCTGGTTTTAGTGCTGCATTGCCTAGGACGCCACCGTTATTATTGTTTGTTATTTCAAATTCAGGGTTTTCATAAAGGAAGCTAAAGTTTGGAACCTGAAAAAAATGCCCATAAGAAACATGTATAACACCTTTGTCTGTAATGGGATAAGCAATTCCAATCCTAGGACTAATCTGGTAGGATGGTTTGACAGATTTGTATCCATATTCCCATCTATAGAGGTTTCTGTAGTCAGATAGCTGATTATTGAACGCTTCAGAATAAGTTTCTAAAGTTGAGTCATAATCAACACCTGCATTAAAAAGATTTTCAACGGCAACAGCTCCCTGCTGATCAAGAGAGTCAATAATTTGTAGATTACTACCAAAAGTAGAAAAATCATGCTCCCAGAACACCGATGTATCGTTAGGTGTAGATGCGAGATAATATTTAAGATTTCCAGGAAATCTTTCATTTGTTGGTACTTTCCACTTTGGATCGAAATAGTCAAATCGTATGCCTGCATTTACGATTAATTCATCTAACTCTATTTTATCTTGAAGGTACAAGGATATTTCCAATGGGTTTGTTTTAAAATAATCATGCTCTGAGGTATAGGTTGGATTAATTACGGGTGTAAATGGATCTACTCGTGCTCCTGCCAGCGGATTATATCCTAGTGTGTCCCCGTTCTGAGAAACAGACCATTCACCAACGGTTTTATAGTTTAGGAATTTGTCATCCGCCCACATGTCGTAAACTTTGTACAAAAGACCGGCTTTGACAAAGTTGTTGGAGTTAACCTGTGATGAAACGTCAATTTTGATTTGTTTAAATGAGGTATTACGGCTGAAACGTCCGTTTTGGGTGCCACCCATTCCGAATGACCAAGCTGGTGTAATAAACTGATCTCCAGGGACATATCCTGTAATATCGGTTCGATCTATCACTTGAAATGTGCCATCTCCGTTATCCGTTATCTGATACCTGGGTATTTGTGTGTATGTTTCGTAACCGGTTCTAAAATATATGCTGTCACTGATGCCAATGGCATTAACCTGATTTTGATCAAAGATCATTACGCCCATGGGCACATCTTGTTCTTGGTACAGCGATTGATTGTAGCCGCTACTGAAGTCAAGGTACTTCACCTCGTAAAATGTATTCTGATTGAGGCTATGTGTGAGTGATAGCATCTGCGATTTGTCGGACTCGTAATGGTTCATAAGCCCATCGGGGTTGTATTTGTAATAGCTGTCGTAATTTTTATACGATTTTTCTGTTACATAACTAGTGTAGCTTGCTTTCATGCTATTATTAATTTTATAAGTAAGTTTAAACTGTCCAGATACTCTTGCGAAAGGTGAGAGTGGCACTACCGACTCGTCCCCAAAATAACCCGTTGGAGTAAATAATTTTTTACCATAAAACCTTCCAGATGACCGCAAGAATCGCGCAGTTGAATAAAATGTAAGCTTGCCCTGAGTGAGAGGTACTGGCCCACTTAGACCTCCTGAAAAGTTTGCCTGCTGGAACAAGTTTTCAAATATATTCAGATACTTTGTATATCCCTCATTGTCGAGGCTAAAATTGTGCTCACCCCAATCTCTCAGACCATTGCCCTCGCCTGGACTAGCTTCAGTGGTCTTTCCATTGTCATTGTAGTCGTAGTAATCGCCCAAATAGCCATCATACCCTACGTCACTATTCAAAGGCTCATTATTATTGTCACTGTCCCAAATTTGATTATTATTGCTATCCCAGAAAATTTCTCCCTCGTCCCATGTTCCATTACCATTCATATCGTATAAAATCTCGCCTGGATCCCATGAACCATCGTTGTTTAAATCGGTAAATGGTATCCAGCTTGTAAACGGTGAGGAAAGTGATGATAGTTCTGAGTCTAGAGTGTGATATCCTCCTACGTAAACATCCAGATTTCCTTCGTAGTTTTTACCACCATCCTTTGTGACAACGTTGACAATACCTGACATTGCCTGTCCATATTCAGCGTTGAAGGTGCCTGAGATCACTTGAACCTCTTGGATACCTGCGTTCTCTACCTCGAGACCAGAGCTGCCATCATAAGAATCTGTTGTGGCCACTCCATCCACCCAAAACGAGACCTCGCTGCTTCTGCCACCTCTAACATGGAAGCCGCCGCTAGGATCTCTAACAATACCTGCCTGAAGCTCGATAATATCTCCAACATCGGTCACTGGAAGATTTTCAATGTCCTCAGAGCTAACAACCGCAGACATGGATGTTTGATCGAGCCTGACAGTGGGTTTCTCTGCGGTTACGGTTATCTCCTCGCCCTCAATTGTTTCAGTATTCAATGTAAAATCAGCCTTTGCTGTTAGGTCAACAATAACCTGCACACCTGTTATTGTTACTGTTCCATACCCAATCATTGATGACGAAATTTCATAAACTCCAGGAGGAATATTTAAAATGAAATACTTACCATCCAGATCACTTGCTGCACCAAGTGAGGTTCCCTTTATAATAACGTTACAGCCGATAAGGGGATTATTGTTTTCATCAGTGATTCTACCTGCAATTTTTCCAGTTGTACCAGAATAAAGGGGTTTAAGAAAAAATAAAATTACGAGAGTACGTATTGTGTTAATTACAAATTGTTGGAAGTGCATTTATTAAAATGATGATTTATCTCAAATAATTAAATTTTTTATTAATAACTGATATTAGAGTTGTTAATTTTATATTAATTGATACTATAGAAAAATTTACTATCATATTTCTCTATTTGCTCTAAAAAATATAATTTCTTGAATTATATTGACAATAAAAAAATTCTAGCTGTCTAAAAAAATAACAAAAAATTGAACATAAAAAACAGAGGCTGTGGAGTTCTTTTACATATTACTTCACTGCCAGGTCCCTACGGAATAGGCGAGATAGGCAAAGAGGCATTAGCGTTCATTGATGTGCTAGATGAAATGGGTCAAAAATATTGGCAGTTTTTGCCTACAAATTATCCAGCACAATACAACAGCCCATATGATACAGACTCTGCCTTTGCTCAGAATCCATTACTTCTAAGCATTGACTCGCTCATTCAGGATGGTCTGTTAAGTCACCATGATATAAAAAAAGTACCTGAGTTTCCTGTAGAAAAAGTTGACTATAATGCCGTCAAAAAATGGAAGAAACCCATTTTAAATAAAGCAGTAAATAACTTTCTAATACAAAATAACCACAAAAATGATGTTCAATTCAAAAAATTCGTTAAAAAAAATAACTTTTGGTTAGACAAGTACGCAATATATCTAGTTATTCAAGAACTACAACGAAATACAAACTGGTTTGAGTGGGACAAAAAATATAAAAACCCCACCGAGGCAACACTGGATGAAGTAAGTGATAAAAATAAATCAAAAATTGAGAGTGTAAAAGTTTTACAATACCTCTATTATAAGCAATGGAGTGTTATCAGAGAATATTCCGTAAAAAAAAATATTAGACTAATAGGGGACGTCCCTATATACGTCTCTTATAATAGCGCAGACGTTTGGGCAAACCAAAAATTATTTCGACTTAATCTTGATGGCAGCATGAAGTATCAGTCTGGATGTCCACCTGACTTATGGAGCGAAACAGGGCAGGTATGGGGTCACCCTACCTACGACTGGGATGTTCATGAGAAAACAAATTTTACATGGTGGCTGGAGCGTATTAAAAACCTGATGGAATTTGTTGATATCATTCGAATTGATCACTTTAATGGATTTGCAAAATATTGGGAGGTAAGTGCAAAGGATTCCGATGGATTGAATGGCAAATGGCTTAAAGGAAAAGGTGAGCAACTTTTAAACGTTGCGTTTAAAAAATTGAAGGGGCTCAATCTAATTGCTGAAGACTTGGGAGAAGCTTGGAGGGAAGCAGCGGTGCTGCGCAAGAGGTATGAAATCCCCGGTATGCACTTGCTTCAATTTGCATTTCACAAGGACAATCCATTTGATATGATGGAAGAAAATATGGTAGCCTACACCGGGACCCATGATAACGATACTCTTTCTGGGTTTTATGAAACAATAGATAAACCTACCAGTAAATACTTGGAAGAAGCCTTGATCGGAGAAAATTCTTCCAAGCAACTTTCCGATTGCAGCAATGATGATATAAATTGGCTCATGATAGAATATTGTTTAAGATCAAACGCATATATGGCCATAATACAAGCACAAGATATATTATGCCTTGGCAAAGAGGCTAGGGTGAATACGCCGGCAACAATAAGCGAAAAAAATTGGGCGTGGCGTATTGATATTTCAAAACTAACGAATGACAAAATAATAAAAATGAGAAAGATTGTTAAAAGGACCGGAAGATTATGAATGACAAGTTTGATATCGCATACTTTTCAGCAGAGGTTGGCATAAGCTCAAGCTTACCAACATACAGTGGTGGACTTGGTGTATTGGCAGGGGATCATATAAAAGCCTCAGGCGACATGGGACTAAAGATGTGCGCTATCACACTACTATACAAAGAAGGATATTTCAAACAACGCGTTGATGAGGAAGGTGTGCAAACAGAAACTTATCCTAAGTTTGATCCTCACCCTCTATTAAGAAAGCTGGATATTAAGTTTACTTTGAGGCTTAGAAACAGGGATGTTTGGATTCAAGTTTATCAATTTGATTACCTGGGCAAAGAAGGTCACTCTGTGCCAATATACTTTTTGGATACAGATTGTGAGGAAAACTTTAAGGATGATAAAATAATTACCCTCAGGCTGTACTCTGGAGATAAAGATCACAGGATATTACAAGAAGCGATTCTTGGATTTGGTGGGATGAAGCTTCTAAATAATTTGGAACAGGATAATGTAAAGACCTACCACATGAATGAAGGTCATTGCTCATTCCTGGTTCTTGATTTGCTTGACAAAAGCAAGGGTGACGTTGAAAAAGTTCGATCCAAGTGTCATTTTACGACCCACACTCCTGTTCCTGCAGGGCATGACCACTTTGCCTATGAGCGTGTAAAGAAGTTGTTGAAAGGGTTATTGCCAGAAAACCTCGATCTACCATCGCTGGTTCAAAATGGTCGATTTCATATGACGGAGCTGGGACTCTATTTTAGTAGATCCGCAAACGGAGTTTCCCAGCTTCATGGTGCAGTTGCTAAAGACCAGTTTAATTGGAAAGACATAAACTACATAACGAACGGGGTTCATCATAGCTACTGGATGGGTAGCCCCTTGAAAAGACTGTTCGACAAAAGACTAATGGGTTGGCGGGTCAATCCTGAGCTTTTGCTTGAAGTTGACGAAATCTCGAATGATGAGCTGTATAATGCTCACCTTGATCAGAAAAAATATCTTCTTGGCTATGCAAACTCCCAAGTATCGAAAGCACTTGCCTTGGATACATTAACCATTGGTTTTGCAAGGAGGGCTGCAACCTATAAGAGAGCTCAGCTAATTTTTAATGACATGGATAGACTCATGAGTATTGGAAGAGGAAAGGTGCAGATCATTTTTTCAGGAAAAGCCCATCCAAAGGATGATGGAGGTAAAAAACTAATTAAAGAAATTGTGACAAGCTCAAAGTTCTTTACTGGGAACATCAAAATAATTTACCTCGAAAATTATAATATGTGGCTTGGACGTATGATAACATCAGGAGTTGATGTGTGGTTAAACACGCCTCTTAGACCCAATGAGGCCTCTGGTACAAGTGGAATGAAGGCCACTCTCAATGGTGTCCCTAATTTTTCAATTTTAGATGGTTGGTGGGCAGAGGGGTGCAACGACAAGGTTAATGGATGGTCTATTGGGGACCCTGAAGTAACGAATGATAAGGCTGATGCGGATGATCTTTATCACACTCTTGAAAACAGGATAATTCCTAAATTCTATAATGACAGAGATGGATGGATCCTTATGATGAAAGAGGCAATTAGAACGGGGGTCGCGTTCACGGCCCACCGTATGGTCGACGAATACAACAAAAAGTTTTACAAAAACTAAAAAAAGATAATATGGATAATATTGATATCATAATCGTCATTGTTTATCTCTTTGCTATTGTTGTTGTTGGACTACTGGCCCAGCGCAAGGCATCGAGAGGTATCGATTCATTTTTTCTTGGTAACAGAAAGTTACCATGGTGGGTTCTAGGTGCCTCCGGTATGGCATCAAACACCGACATCGCAGGTACAATGATTAATACAGCCTTTATCTATGCCCTGGGAACAAAGGGTTTTTTCATTGAGATCAGAGGCGGCGTAACCCTTATTATGGCATTCCTAATGGTGTTCATGGGAAAGTGGAACAGGAGATCCCAGGTGATGACACAAGCAGAGTGGATGCATTTTCGCTTTGGTACAGATAGGTCTGGGGACGTTGCTCGAGTTATTGCCGCAATTGCATCGATAATAATGACAATTGCAATGGTCACTTATTTTGTGATCGGCGCAGGAAAATTTGTTGGAGAATTTTTAGGTTTAGAACCCATATTTGCCTCCCTAATAATGGTTGTTCTCGCTATGATTTATACTGTTGCTAGTGGACTCTATGGTGTTGTCTGGACAGATGTTTTTCAGGGTGGTTTTATATTTTTTGTCATAATGTATATATCTATTATGGCAATGATAAAAGTTGATCTTCCAGAAGAATTTTTTATATCCGTACCCATGGTTGATGGCTCCTTTAGCCAAATGAAGACGAGTTTAGCAGAGTGGACGAGGATCACACCGCCCATGGAAATGCAAATGCCTCAGGGTTCAACTTTTGAGATTTATAATTTATTTGGCATTGCCATAATGTTTTACTTGTTTAAAGTTACCTTAGAGGGCTCTAGCGGGGCTGGTAATTATATGCTTCAGAGATACTTTGCAGCTCGCTCTGACAGGGAAGCTGGTATTCTTTCTCTATTTTGGACCTGCTTGCTCGCATTCAGGTGGCCTCTTATAGCATCGTTTGCTATGCTTGGTATTTATCACGGTATGCTTCCAGAACATAATGTCATTGCTGACCCTGAGCTTGTTTTACCAACCGTCATTAAGCATTATATACCCACTGGAATAAAGGGTTTATTAATAGCAGGGTTGATGGCAGCGGCCATGTCAACATTTGATTCCACCGTTAACGCCGGAGCAGCATATTGGGTCAAGGACTTGTACCAAACATACTTGCGGCCAGAGGCTAGCGAAAAAGATTTAATTTTTCAAAGCAGGCTCGCCTCTCTTGTGATTGTGGCATTAGCACTTTTATTTAGCCTTACGATATCGAATATAAATGAGATCTGGGGTTGGATCACTATGGGCATAGGAGCAGGAATGTTTATACCTCAATTGATTCGCTGGTATTGGTGGCGTTTTAATGGCTATGGCTTTGCAATAGGAACTGCATCTGGTATGATTGCGGCAGTACTAACAAAAGCATTCGCTGGTCACATACCTGAGTATACCTCTTTTATGATTGCTAGTGGCAGCTCTCTTTTAGGTTGTCTCCTAGGTACTTTTATGACATCACCAACAGATGAAAAGGTTCTATTTGATTTTTACAAAATAACACGACCCTTTGGTTTTTGGGACAGAATACGTAATCAACTACCAGGTGACACTCTCGAACGCATTAACCAGGAAAATAAAAGAGATATTATTGCAACATTCTTTGCCGTGCCATGGCAGGTAGTATTATTTTTAACTGGGATGATGGTGGTTCTAAAGCAATGGTCAAACGCAATGAACCTTTTTATCATTCTGGTAGTCTTATCTTCAGGCCTTTATTGGTTCTGGTTTCGACATCTATCAAAGGAGGTTAAGGTCTAGATGAAATTAGTTTACTTTTTTTTAATTCTCGCAGTTGCTTTTGGACAAAATATAGATGTTACTTTTCGATACGTTAAGAAATCAACAGACGACTTTTTAAGAGTATTTGTGCCTGGTACTATGCCGAGCGGCACTTCGCAGGATTGGGGTCCAAATTCAAATGGTATGATTAGTACCAATGCCCCATCGATAATGACATATAACGCCGAAACAGATTGTTATGAAAAAACATACAGCCTAGAGACTGGACAGCAATTTTTATATAAGATGCATTTTCATCACAATAGTAGCGGCACCGATTATTCATGGGTAAGCGATCCTTTGAACATGGATATTACTAGCGACGGTTATGCTAACTCTATATTGAATGTTACAAACCCATTGTTTTTCCAGCCAGCTAGACATTTAAACGACGATGGTATGGTTGATGGATTGAGTGTTGGGGTTTCAACAGATGGAAATGTTGGGCAATTCACATACTCTGTCGGACAGGACGAACCTTCCTCGGGAGGCTATATTTTTGAGAATAATGTTTTCTATGTTCCAATTGATCCTCCTAGGTCTTTGTTTGAATCATATGACATTGCTGTATCTATAAATGGACAGTCGTATAATGCATACTCGCAACCAGCACTTGCCGTAGATGAAGAACCCATGCCTGATGGTTTAGAACTTGGACCAAATTGGCTTAATGGTGTTATGTATGTGGCCATTTATGCGCCACATCAGCCAGTGATGCAGATCATTGTTTCGGAGCCCGGAGAGACCGGTCTTGCTTCCGATGCAATAATAATGAAAAAAGACCCTGAAAGGGAAGATACATGGTGGACCGAAATATCTAGGCCAAATGGCACATATGATTACGAATATCTGCTTCTCTCTGGTGTAAAATTGCCTGACCCGCTATCAAGAATGATAGTTGATGGTAAAACACGCAT
>CAJWHU010000058.1 GCA_913041325.1 uncultured Fidelibacterota bacterium
CAAAAAAAGGTTGGGAAGGTTATCCACGCGAGCACATTATCGGTATATGGCAATCCTCAAAGTGGTATTATTTCTGAAGAAATCCCGGGCAAGTACGGTGCCGGATGCTATGGAGATAGTAAACTTGATGGAGAAAATCTCGCACTCTCATTTGCGAAAGAAAAAAGTTACCCAGCCGTCGTAATTCAACCAACTATTGTTTATGGACCATTTTCTAAAATGTGGACCATCGGTCGAATCAATGCCCTGAGAAAAACAAAGGTGGTTTTGATCGACCAAGGTGTCGGAACATGCAACGCAGTATATGTTGACGACCTTATCCAAGGTATGATCTGTGCAGTATTATCTGAAAATGGCAACGGTGAACGCTTTTTAATCTCAGGGGAGAAAACTAGTACTTGGAGAGATTTTTGGCAGAGCTATGAAGAGATGCTACAGATAAAAGGTGAATTTGTTTCTATGACATTAAAAGAAGCCATACATTTCTTCGAGGAAACTCAGTGTCCCCCACCTTTTTTCTCCCAGCTAAAAAATATTTTAAGCGATCAAGAGTTAAGGCATAAGATAAGAGAGCTAACCCCAATTAAAATTCCTTATCTTTTCGTGAAGAAATTCTTTCCAAGGAAAATTTCAGATGGCTTGATGAACCAAATTATTGAATTTCCTGATCTTATAAATTCTAATTGTGAAATAGAAAAACCTCTAATTCCTCTGCACCCAGATGAAGCTGCAATCTATTCTGGGATTGCTGCTGTTTCTGTGGAAAAAGCTCAAAAGATGATTAATTATCAGCCTATATTTGACTTGCAAGCTGGGATGAAAAAAACAGAGGCTTGGGCTAAGTGGTTTGGCTGTTAAATTTGTCGCATGAATCTAAAGTCTTTTATCAAGTATATAATAGCTAAAACAAAATTTATTACACTACGCAATTCGCATCAAAAGGAAAAAATGGAAAAAGTGCGTTGGGGCAATTTACGCAGACTCGAACCATTTGATAGAAAATTTGGTTTTAATAGAGGAAATCCTGTCGATAGGTATTACATAGAAAAATTTTTAGAGATGAACCGATCTGTGATTGACGGTAAGGTCTTGGAGGTTGGAGGGATTGACTACATACGTAAGTTTGGTTGCAGTCAAGTAACACCCTTTGCCCTTCAGATTAATGAAGCATGTAATGACTATGATATCATAGGCGATTTAGCTACAGGCCATGGTTTAGATGACGAGTGCTTTGACTGTCTTTTACTGACTCAAACACTTCCTGTAATCTATGATATCCGCGGAGCCATTCGGAATAGCTTTCGCATTTTAAAGCCAGGAGGAGCAATTTTGGCATCGGTATTTGGTATTGCTCAGATTTCGCGCTTTGATATGGACCGCTGGGGGGATTATTGGCGCTTTACCGATAAATCTATTCGAATGCTTTTCGAAGAGATTTTTGATCCGGAACTGATCAATGTCTGGAGCTATGGGAACGTGTTAACTGCTACTAGTTTTTTGCATGGAATATCTTGGGAAGAATTAAGCGTAAAAGAGTTGAATTATGAGGACCGAGATTACCCTGTTTCCATTTGTATTCGAGCTACTAAATCATTTAAATAATTGCATTATTTAAAAAAGTTTATTCCAGAGCGTTTAAAAATTCTCTTCAAGAAAAATCTACCTGTTAATAAAAAAGTGCGATGGGGAAGTTTTAGAAATCTACAACCTTTTAATAGAGACTTTGGTGCTTATGTTGGAACTGCAGTGGATCGTTACTATATCGAGAAATTCCTTCATTCTCAGGCAACTTTCATAAGAGGAAATGTGTTGGAAATTGCTGAAACTCGCTACACAGAGAAATTTGCTTCGGGGGAATACAAGGCTCATGCCTTACACTTGAAGAAAACCGGAAGCGAGAATGAAATTGTCGGAGATCTTGTTACGGGCAAGGGTTTGGTTAGGGAATCCTTTGATTGTGCCATCGTGACTCAAACATTGCCATTTATTTATGACTTCCGAAGTGCGATCAATAACTTAAAAAGAATTTTAAAACCTAATGGTGTCCTCTTGGCAACGCTTTCGGGAATATCGCAGGTTTCGCGCTTTGACATGGATCGGTGGGGAGATTACTGGCGTTTCACAGGTCTATCTTCCGCACAGGTATTCGCAGAGTATTTCCCTTTGCAAAAAATTCAAATTTCACAATATGGAAATGCCTTAGTTGCCACTGCGTTTATCCAAGGTATTGTCGCCGAAGAACTTAAAAAGGATGAGCTTGACTATTATGATGAGGACTACCCTGTTTCCATTTGCGTAAAAGCAAGCAAGAATTAGTAAATGGGTACACTTAAAAATAATGTAAGATGTTTTGTTAAAAAATCGGTCAACTCACTGGCCTCAATTGTCAGGCGTGAAGTTTTGGTTCTTCTTTATCATAGAATCATTAATCTCGATGTAGATTCACAATTATTGGCAGTATCACCTGAAAATTTTGAGTCGCAGCTTCGCTACTTAAAAAAAAATTTCAATGTGATTAGTTACGAAGAATTGGTTGATGCCTTAAAAAAAGACAAACTACCGAGTAAGTCGGTCTGCATCACATTTGATGATGGTTATCTAGATAATTTAGAAGTGGCAAAACCGCTTTTAGAAAAACATGGATTGCCGTGCTTATTTTTTATAGCAACTGGTTATATTGGTAAAGTTCGGGAGTTTTGGTGGGACGAGCTTGAACAATATTTTCTTTGCAATCACGAACTGCCAAAAAACATAAGTATAGAACGCGGAGATTCAAAAATTGATTTTTCTTTGGCGCCCTGGGATAGTTTGGATAAAGAAAAATCTATAGTTCTTAGAAATTGGAATGCAGTACAAGATGCATCAAATAATCCGCGTCTAGAAGCATTCCTGTCTTGTCAGAAATTACTAAAAAAACTAGATATAAATGAACGAGAGAATTGCCTAAATCAACTATGGGAACAGTGCTCGGAGGCACCTGTTTGTAGGCAAAGTTATCGAGCGATGCAGAAAGAAGAGTTAATTCGTTTTAATGCTTCTCCTTTATTTACTTTTGGAGCTCATACCGTCAACCACTGCGCTTTGTCGAGATTACCTTACAAAAGGATGAAGCAGGAAATCGTTGCGAGTAAAAATGAATTAGGGAAAATAATAAATGAAAATACGGTTACTTTTTCTTATCCATTCGGGTTTAGTGAAAATTATGGCAAAGATGCCGTTCAGGTCGTCGATGAGGCCGGTTTTGAAAGTGCATTTTCAGTAAATTCCTGTCGGGTTGATCGACATTCAAACATTTTCGAAATTCCAAGGTTCCAAGTTCCCGACCTATCAGGAGATAATTTCAGCAAATGGTTGCATTCTGTATACGGTTGAGATTTTGAAGTTTTGAAAATACTTAAAATTCATGCCGAAGAAAATGGTGGCGGAGCTAATCAAATAGCCTGTGCATTACTTCGAGGCTATATAGGTGCGGGCAATCAAACTCGAATGGCCGTACGGCACAGAAATTCTAATTGGGAGGCAATTTATGAAGTTCCGAACGAAAAAAAACGTAATATTATTTATCGACAGACCAAAAGTCTTTTGAATAAAAATTTACAAGCAAATATCCCAATTGTTCCAAAAGTACTATCACATTTTCTCCCATGGACAGAACCCCTAAGGGAATTTCAATCCTCCATTGGATTAGAAGATTTCAACTATCCTGGTACTGAACAAATCGTGACAAAAGCGGAAATGATTCCAGATGTTGTGCATTGCCACAATCTGCATAGTGATTTTTTCGACCTTAAACAGCTTGCAAAAATTTCCCTAAACTTTCCAACATTCATTACTTTGCATGACTGTTGGATGTTCACTGGTCATTGCGTCCACCCATATGAATGTGAACAATGGAAAAGCCAATGCATTAAATGTCCTTACCCGGATAGACCGATAGCAACTAAAAGAGATGCATGTAAGTGGAATCAGAATCGCAAGAAGAATATATACCAAAAATCAAAATTTTATGTTTCAGCACCTTCTCAATGGCTAAATAATATGGCAAAGCAATCTATTCTTGGAGAGGGTTCAGTTGAATTTCGACACATTCCGAATGGGGTAAATGATGAAATCTTCCAAATCGGAGATAAAAATAAATTAAGAAAAGAACTAGGATATGCTTCTGGTGAAAAGATTATTCTTTTTATTGGTAACGCGGCAAGTAAAAATCCCACGAAAGGCTTTGAAAATCTTTTGAAATTACTTGAGTGCTTGGCAAAGCATTCACAAAATATGCAAATCACTTTTCTTGTATTGGGGGACACTTTTGAAGATCAATTTTTTGGAGAAAATATAAAATTAAAAAGCATGGGATGGATACACGATAGAGAAGAAATCGTAAAATATTATCAAATCTCGGACATATATTTACACCTTGCCAATGCCGAGAATTTCCCGACGACAATTTTAGAAGCAATGCATTGTGGTTTGCCGGTTATCGGCAGCAGAGTAGGTGGTATACCAGAACAAATAGTCCACGGTAAAACGGGCTATTGTTTCTTTAATCATCAAACCAATGAAATTATCGATTCACTATTAGGTTTAATTGGCAACAATACGCTTCTAGCAAAAATGGGAATAGCATGTAAAGAGCGTGCCATGAATTTATACACTGAAACTAGAATGTTGGATAGCTACTTGGCATGGTTTGAAGAAATTTTGACTAAAAGAAAGTCTACAAATCTCAGAAATTAAAACTATTCAGATCTTTTTTTAAATATAAATGAAATTATTCAATTTTTGGTTAAAAAATCTCTTATCCAAATTTGGAGTTATTATACGAAAAAAAAACCAATCTTGGTCTTTTGTTCCTTTTGTTTCCACCCCTGAGGGCTTTAATCAGGAACTACTAGATAGGTATGAGATTGATCTTATTTTGGATGTAGGTGCAAGTACAGGTTACTGGGCGGGAAACTTACGTAAAAACCATTACAAGGGCAGGATAATATCATTTGAACCACAAGATTCAGCTTATAAGCAAATTGCGGCAAGGGCGAAATCGGATCTCAATTGGGATGTGGTAAAAGTCGCACTCGGAGACAAAGACGAAGAAGCTGACTTCCATTTGTCAAAATATAGTGAGAGTAGTTCTCTTTCAGAGATGCTAAAAAGTCATCAAGATGCTTTCCCTGAGTCACATTTTACAAACGAAAAAATTCAAGTAAAAGTACAAAAATTAGATACTTTATTGCCTAGTATTCAAAGAAAAGAAGTGAATATCTTTGCAAAGATTGATGCACAAGGTTTCGAACAAAAGATACTTTTTGGAGCCAGTAAAAGCTTAAACAAAATTAAAATGCTGCAATTAGAAATGTCATTTAAAAAACTCTACGCAGACGATGTACTGTTTCAAGAGATGTACCAGTATATGTATGATTTGGGATTTTGTCTTATTCATATTTCCCCAGGTTTTAAAAATGAAAAAACAAGCGAACTACTTCAAGTAGATGCTATTTTTTTAAGGAATAATTAAAATATTCATTTAAACGAAGTAATGAAAATTTGAAGATTTTAGTGACTGGTTCTTCCGGGCTCATTGGTTCTGAGGTTTGTGCATACTTTTCAAATCTTGGACATAAAATACATGGGATTGATAACAACCAAAGAGCAAAATTCTTTGGTCCACAAGGGGATACATCTTGGAGACTTAAGGAATTGAAAAATGCTCTCCCCCACTTTGATCATCATGCAGTGGATATTAGAGATAGAGCAAAAGTATTCAGTTTGTTCGCTGAGATTAAACCTGATGCAATTGTTCACACTGCTGCTCAACCATCTCATGACAAGGCTGCAGAAATCCCTTGTGAAGATTTTGATGTAAATGCAGTTGGCACTTTAAATCTACTTGAAGCAACCCGCTTAGCATGTCCTGAGTCTCCATTTGTTCATTTATCCACAAATAAAGTTTACGGCGACGGTCCTAATGAAATCAAACTAAAGGAACTGGACACGCGTTGGGATTATGACGACCCGATTTACGCTAGCGGAATTCCAGAGAGTTTCTCAATAGATCAATGCAAGCATTCTCTTTTCGGAGCCTCCAAGGTAGCTGCAGATGTAATGGTACAGGAGTATGGACGCTACTTTGGCATGGCGACATGCTGCCTTCGAGGTGGTTGCTTGACTGGGCCATCCCACTCAGGGGTAGAACTGCACGGTTTTCTGAGTTACCTCGTAAAGTGCAACCTAGATGGAACGACTTACAAAATCTTCGGTTACAAAGGCAAGCAGGTCCGTGATAATATTCACTCGGGAGATGTGGCACATTTCATCGATTTATTTCTCAAGTCTCCGCGTTCAGGTGAAGTTTACAACTTAGGTGGTGGAAAAGAAAACAGTTGCTCCATACTAGAGGCGTTCGAGATTTGCCAAACCCATTCTGGAATCCCTCAAAATTACGAGTATCATGAGGGTAACCGCATTGGTGATCATATCTGCTATTACAGCGATTTGTCTAAAATCAAATCTCACTACCCCGCTTTTTCACTTCATCACTCCCTGAGCGATACCATTAAACAAATCGTTAAATCCAATTTAAGAAGAAAAAATTAAAGAAGGAAATATACTTTTAGTTACCGAAACACCACCAGGAACTCCAAACGGGTTTGGGGTAACCCTTAATTGCATGTTTAGGGATATTAACCATCAAGTGCTTTACACTGATGCAGCATTTAAAGAATATGGCGATAGTTTCGGATATTTGTTAGCTCAAGTGCCCTATCATCGGTCCAGTCGTTTTCTCCCATCTTTTTTAATGGGCATGACTCCAGAGTGGAGAGGCTGGTACTCTTCATCATGGGTTAAAAAACACCTTTCGGAAAAATTTTCTTCTGTTTATGCCTTTATTTATTCAACAGAGTGCATGAAGTACGCTCACTGGGTAGCAAAAAAAAGAAAAATCCCTATTATAGTTCATTTAGCAGATCATTCGCCAGAATTTGAACATTCTCCTTCTAAGAAGATCCTTCACAGTGCAAATAAAATCGTTTGCATCACAGAGGAAATGAAGTCTATGTACGAACAAACAATCGGAAGAAAAGACATCGAAGTCTTGCATAACGGAGCTGAACAAACTTGTTCTGAAATTCCTCCGCTAAAGGTTGAAACATTCTCTGAGCAAAACCCCTTTGTATTAAGCTTTATTGGCGGTCTTTTCTCGCACCTCCATGGTGATTGCATTGAAGACCTTTTTGAAGCTGTATCTCAAATTCGGAAGAAGAACCCGTGGATTGAATTTCATTTGTATGGGCAAAGGCAGCCCGCACATTTCCTTGAAGATTCAATCCATTCAGATGGCTGTAAACATCATGGAATTGTCATGCCTCTTGAAAGAAAGTTTGAGATCATGGAAAAAGCTCATTGCTTTGTCATTCCTTCTTCATTCAATAATCATAAACATCGACACTATCGCTACTCTTTTCCAACGAAGCTTCCCGAACTCATTGCTTCCGGACGCCCAATCTTATCTTACGGACCCAAGGAAACCGCAACAAATAGAATACTGCAAGCTAACAATATTGGTCTTCGAATCCATGAGCGGTCGGTAGCAAAGTTGGTAGAAAACTTAGAGAATCTGGGTAGCAAGTACAAAGAAAGTAGCAAGAACTTTTCAACTGCTTGCCCAACAATCTTGAAAAAATTCTCCGCAGATTGCGTCAGAAGAAAACTCAAAAACATACTTTTTTTTAAATGAAGGCTCTTTGGTCCAACCTTCTCAAAATCACCTACTTCCGAAGAGCAATTCTAGCACACCTTCATGCAGATTACTTCCATGAATTCAACCATTCCATTTCTTTGGAGGATGATTATCGGGCATATCTTTGTGAAAACGACGCCTACGATGCCTTTTCAGAAATTTTCATTAAGCAAGAGTATTCCGATTTCATACCCAACGAAAATATTTTAAAGGTTTTGGATATAGGGGCTAATTATGGTTATTTTAGTCTTTGGCTTCAATCAAAGCGCTCTCAGGATAAAATACATTCAACCCTAATAGAGCCTTCCCTTCGTTGTAGCAGGTCTCTTGAAAAATTGATCAAACTACCTAGACTACAAAACAGATTTCAATATCTGCAGCGTGTTGTCGGAAATCCTGAAAAGCCACGCATAAAATTTTTTGATCGACCGTTCATGGCGGGCTCTATTTTCGAATCTGACTGTAAAGATATATCTTATTATGCCAGTACTCTAAAATCCTCAGATGTTTTCTCTCCCACTTCAAAATCTTATGACTTAGTTAAGTGCGATATAGAAGGTGGAGAATGGGAATTAATTATAAATTACCCTTCGATTTTAGAGCACACAAGATTTCTCGTTATGGAGTGGCATAGCTGGCATTCCGGCGGCGGTAGTCTGCCTCAGATTGAGCAGAAGCTAAATGACTTTGGGTTCCAAGTCATTAAATCGAGTGCAACGCAAAAAGCTGTAGGGCGGGACGGAGAAGTCGGACTTTTTCTTGCCAAAAATCTTAATTTTCAAAATTGAAAGATTATGGACAAATTCCAGGAGGAAAAAATGAACTCCAACCTCTTCTTTATCCATTTCACCAATCTTATCCATTTAAATTTTGGTCAAAATTTAGATGGTGGATGAATAACAGGTTAAATCACAGCATTCAAAAACTCAATTCAAAAGGGAATTGGCTTACCGTTGTCAACCGCCTCGGAGCCCGTGGAGATACCTTGATCACCGCAAATGTAATTAGGTGTA
>CAJWHU010000059.1 GCA_913041325.1 uncultured Fidelibacterota bacterium
AAACAACCAGTCGATAGTTTTCTGGATGAGTATTTTTTTTCATTTTTTCTCCTATCTAGTTAATTTATTCAGAGCTAGTCTTAATTTGTTCATTCCCTTTTTAATAGTATCGCTACTAACCGCATAGGAAAATCTAATATGTCCAGGTGCGCCAAATCCATCCCCAGGAACAGTAACAACTCTAGCTTCTCTAAGCAAATACTCTGAAATATCAAATGTATCGGCGATTGGCTTACCATCGGCATAAGTGTTTAAATAGCTACTAAAGTCTGGAAAAGCATAGAATGCGCCCTTTGGTTTTATACATTTAATGTTGTCAATGTCATTAAGACTTTTAACAATTAGATCACGCCTCTTTTTAAAGGCAGACCGCATTTTTTTAACACAATCTTGCTCTCCCATTAAAGCTTCTATTCCCGCCTTTTGGCCAATAGAATTTGCGCATGAAGTAGCTTGTCCTTGTAGTTTAGACATCGCCTTTATGATGGTTTTGGGCCCTGCTGCGTAACCTATTCTCCAGCCTGTCATAGCATAAGTTTTTGAAAGACTATAGCATGAGATTACTATCGCATTTATAGCTTTCTTTTTATTAATCAGATCAGTGCTGGTAAATTTGGTATCGTAAACTAACCTTTCATAACACTCATCTGATATAACTATCCAGTTATTGCTTTTAGCAAGTTTTAATAATTTTGTCAACGCTTGATCACTCCAGACTCCACCTGTTGGATTTGATGGAGAATTAACTATAACACCTTTAACCTTAGAGTCAATTTTAGAGTAAAGGTCTTTAAAGTCTGGTTCAAAGTTTTTTTCAGGCAGTGTATTAACAAAGATAGGCTCCGCATCGGCCAATCGTACGAACTCTGGGAAGGAAACCCAATAAGGGCTGAACACAATTACTTTATCTTCTTTATCAAATAGTGCTTGGCATGCAGTTGATAGGCTTTGCTTTTCACCATTTGATACCAAGATGTTTTCTATCTGAAAATCAAGCTGGTTCTCACGATGAAGTTTTTTACAAATTGCCTCTCTAAACTCTATCATTCCTGGGCCAGCAGTATATTTCGTATACCCCTCGTCCATTGCTATTTTAGCCGCCTCAATGATATTCGAGGGTGTGTTAAAATCAGGTTCCCCGACTGAAAAATTGATTATATTTACGCCTTCTGATCGCATCTCTGCAGCAATTGTCGCCATTTGCAAGGTAAATGATGGCTTTATGGCATTAACTCTGTTAGATAATTTCATATTCAAAACTTATGTTGCTTCTTATGATATTGCTCGGTATTAAACTTTTGGTCGTGGTACTCACTTATTCCATCCTTTTTTCTATCATCTACAGTTTCGTGTTCAACTATATAGTCTTCTGAATGAGTGCGCCTATGTTTATATTTTTTTCTTTTTCTATTCAAAAGCTTTGAAGATTTATTTGATAAAAACTTTTTATTAGTTTTATATTTTTTTTGAGTTTTATTTCGATCCGGCACATGCTTTTTATTTTTTAATTTTTTAGATCTATTTCTTCTTGGTTTTGGTACTTCAGCAAAAGATATCTTTTGTAAATCTTCAATTTGACCAACCTCCTCATCCCTATATTGGTTACTATTTTTTTTTAAATCTTTTTCATCAAAAGAAAATGATTTGTGATTAAAAAGGCCATATATTGCTCCGAGACCCCTTGTAATTCCATTGCCTATACCTACATAATTTGGTAAAATAAAATTTGTTTTAAATTCTCCTTGAAATGCTCCCCATTTATTTTCGTCAAGTGGCTTTGGGTAAATACTAGGCACTTTAACTTTAGCATAGATGTCTTCATTGGAAAAGTTCCCAATTTCGCTCGCCATGAAAATTATATTTTGTCCAAGAATTCTGCTTAGAAAAGTTTGCTTATCATTATTTTTTAAAGCTTTATATTTCCCACTGGTCATATGGTTGAGAGCTACCCAAGGAGTTATAAACTTGTAACGCACTAACCTTTTTGATATGATGAACTGTTTCTCATAAAATTCTAAATCATAATCTTCTACTTCAAATGTAATATTACCAAAGTCTAAGGATCCCATACGCTCACACAACCGAATAATAGGATCAGCTCCTTGATCAATGCCGATAAGATATATTTGTTCGTTTAAAATTTTAACCTGGACTCTTGGGTATAGGAATTTGTTGCGGTATGACCCATTTAACATCGGTATGATTTTTTCTTTAGGATATTGACGAATAAATACTCCTTTAACTTGATAAGGGGTTTTTCTAACAGGTTTATCTGTGATAACCCTTGCAACAACAGTTTTTATATCTAAGGGTTCTTTATTCATTATCTATATCACATAAAAACTATTGACTCATTGTATCAAGAAATTCTTCATTCGTTTTTGTACGCTTCATCCTATCTTGCATAAACTCCATAGCTTCTTCAACTTTCATATCGTTCAATAATTTTCTCAGTATCCACATTCTTCCCAATTCTTTTCTGCTCAATAGGAGCTCCTCTTTCCTTGTACCTGATTTAATTATATCGAATGCTGGATAGACTCTCCTGTCACTAAGCCTTCTATCGAGAACAAGCTCCATATTACCAGTACCCTTGAACTCTTCAAAGATAACCTCATCGGCTCTACTACCCGTATCTATTAATGCCGTTGACACTATCGTTAGGCTACCTCCTTCTTCGGTATTCCGGGCTGCGCCAAAAAACTGTTTTGGCTTTTTAAGTGCATTAAAATCAACTCCGCCCGATAAAATTTTCCCACTGTGAGGTATAACAGCATTATGTGCACGCGCAAGTCTTGTTATGCTGTCTAATAAGATAACAACATCACTCCCATATTCAACCATCCTTTTAGCTTTTTGTAAGACCATGTCCGCAACAGAAACATGTCGCTCTGGAGGCTCATCAAATGTTGAACTAATTACTTCTGCATCAACGTTTCTCTTCATGTCGGTAACCTCCTCAGGCCTCTCGTCAATTAATAACACAATCCTTTCTGTCTCTGGGTGGTTTTGACTGATTGCATTTGCTAATTTTTGAAGTAAGATAGTTTTGCCTGTTTTTGGTTGAGCAACGATTAATCCACGCTGGCCCATGCCAATAGGGGAGATTAAATCCATTATCCTCATTGATAAATCCTTAGGGTTTTTTTCGTTCCCAAGCTTAAACTTTTCTTCTGGATATAGAGGCGTGAAATTGTTGAATAAAATAATGTCTTGTAGTTTATCAACAGGACAATTATTTACCGCTTCTACCTTTAGCAACGCATAAAAACGTTCTTTTGATTTTGGGGGTCTTATTTGACCTGCCACCAAGTGACCTGTTTTCATCCCAAACCTTTTTATTTGAGAGGGGCTGACGTAGATATCATCTGGTCCGGGCATGTAATTATAATCAGGCGATCGAAGAAAGCCATAGCCATCTTGCATTACTTCTAAAACCCCTTTGGCAGAAAAGGAGTTATCCTTTTTCGCATGGGCTTCTAGTATTTTGACAATGAGTTCCTGTTTATTTAACCCCCCAATGCCTCCCTCGATACTTAAGTCTTGAGCCAAATCGTTTAGCTCACGAATATTTAGTGATTGTAACTCGTTTAGATTCATGGTTTTTTTAACTCTTGAGTAATGTTGCTGGAAAATATATTATAAAGCTTCGCGGATACAATGAAGCCTTTCAAAATTACATTAAATATTAACTGAGTCAAAAGGTATTTCAAATTCTTCAAAAACCTCTTCTGCAATATAATGGGTGCCAAAGATGAGGATTATGTCTTGTGGTTTCTGGGCAGCTCGCAACTTTTTAATGCATTCCCTTAAAGAATTCTCCCTTATATTTTTTACTGATAACGCATCAAGCTTTTTTGACAAGTCTGATGCGGCCATCAAATATCCATTTCTATCACATGATACAAATAATTTTTTGAATCGGTTTTGTAGTTGTTTGGCAATATTTTTAATGTCTTTTCCCCCTTTCAAGCATAACAGCCCTTGTAAATTTCTATCAGGGAAAAGTTTCCCAATAGTCTCAAATAAGTATTCCAACCCAGCTTGATTGTGGGCTACATCATAGAATATACCTTTTGAAACACAATGCAACCTGCCAGCCCATTTCACTCTGGATAAACCTCTTTTGATTATTGTTTTAGTTATATTGCTATCACAATACCTAGCTGCAGCAATAGCTAAAGAAGCATTTTGCGCTTGATGCTTACCAATTAGAGGTATGAAAAATTCATGGTCATAACATTCAAATTTGGTTCCACTTTCATTAACTGCAACTTTATCAAGACGATCTATTTCAATTATTTTGGACTCTTTTTTTTTAGCAATTTTTTTAAAAACATCTACAACCGATTTTTTATTTGGTCCTATTATTAACGGCGTATTTTTCTTTATAATCCCGGCTTTTTCATAAGCAATTTTTTCTATAGTGCTGCCTAATAAATCCATATGGTCCAAAGAAATAGAGGTGATTAGGGATACCAATGGCTTAATAACATTGGTAGCATCTAACCTCCCACCTAAACCAGTTTCTATTACTGCAAAATCAACATCTTTATTTTGAAAATGAGATAGTGCCATTGCTGTAGTGGTTTCAAAAAAGGTTGACTGTATTTTTTTTATTGCACTTTTATTTGCATTTAGAAATTCTAAAATTTCTAAATCGGTTATGGAATTGCTATTTACCCTGATTCTTTCATTAAACTTGATGAGGTGGGGGGAGGTGAAAACACCTACTCTGTATCCTTTTTGAATCAAGATACTACTTATGAACGCAGCTGTAGACCCCTTTCCGTTAGTCCCCGCAATATGAATCATTTTAAGATCCTCCTCTGGATTATGCAAATAATCAAGTAAGGTGTGAGTATGTTCTAAGCCAAGTTTTATTTCTTTTCTTTGTAGTGAAAAAAGAACATCTAATTGATTTTTAATAGCTGGATAATTCAATGCGCTTCACCTTAATTCTAATATCACCTAGAAAGCTAGAGGCAGATTCTTTAAATAATTCAGAAGAATCTGTAACAAAGATCTGTAATTCTTGTTGGCTTTTGTTAGACTCTAAGTTATGTTTAGCCAATGTAGACTTAGTTTCTATTGATGTAACAAGACCAGAGTCAATCATTTGAATGTCGTTGCTAAGTACTTGTTCGATTACTCCTTTTAATAATGGGTAATGTGTGCACCCCAGTATAATTGTATCTGGATTTACTTTCTCTAATCCTTTTAAATATACTTTAGCAATGCTCTTTGGCACAGCGCCACTTGTCCACCCCTCTTCAACTAAAGGAACAAACAGCGGGCATGGTATATTAATAATTGTTATTTTTTCGTTGGCTAACCTTAGTTTTTTACCATACGCATCTGATTTGATTGTTGCTGTTGTACCAATAACGCCTATGACTTTATTTTTGGTAATTTTTAAAGCATATTTTACAACTGGATCAATTACTCCAATTATTGGAACATTGTATTTCTGTTTTAAGTATTCAAGTGCTACGGAAGATACCGTATTGCAAGCGATTATTATAACTTTGCAATTATGATGAATTAACCATTTAACTATTTCATCCGAATAACGCCTAATACTAGTTGGGCTTTTGTTTCCATAAGGCACTCTTGCAGTGTCTCCAACGTAATAAATTTTTTCTCTAGGCAACTCATTTAATAAAGACGTGACTACTGTCAAACCTCCTATTCCAGAATCAAATACTCCTATAGGTCTTGTATCCATAATTTAAGGGCCAGCTAAAACTTTCTCTCTTGAGTGTTTAAAATGCTTGATGGCCTGATATATAGCTTCAGCTATCTTTTGTTTATGCGCACTTTGCCTTAATCTCTTTTCCTCGGAAGGGTTTGAAATAAAACCAACTTCTACTAGCGCGTTGGGCATTGATGCCCCGATTAAAACGTAAAAACCTGCTTGCTTAACCCCGCGATTTGGAGTATCCAGTTTTTTATCCAGCTCCATTTGCATAATTGAAGCCAGATCTTCACTTTCTTTCATGAACATGCTCTGAGCCATTGTCGCCATGATAAGAGCTTCACCAGTTAGCTCCTCGTACCTATCGGTAAATTCTTCTAAATTTATTACAGAATTTTCTCTTGAGGCGACCTCAATAGCATCTTCACTTTTTCCAGGTCTCAACAAAAAAGTTTCAAAACCTTGTACCTTTCGATTTTTATTTGCGTTAGTGTGGATACTTACAAATAGCTTACCATTAACATCATTCGCAATTTTTGTTCTGTCTAATAAGGGAACGAATACATCCTCATCTCTTGTGTAAACTACTTTAATACCAGATTTTTCAAGTAAGCGCCCTGCGCGTTTAGTTATATCAAGAACAACGTCTTTTTCTTTTGTTCCATATTTACCCACTGCGCCAGGGTCTTTCCCGCCATGACCAGCATCCAAAACAACCGTATCTAAAAGCCACCGTGCTTTGACATCTTGGATATGATCGTTTAGCTTTCCTAAAGGTGTACGAAGATTTATAATTATCTCGTTTGGATCTCTACTTTGCGACAAATCATGGCTAATTACGTTGGTACCAAGTTTAAATGCCACTTGTGCGGTTTTCCCTATTTGATCAGATTCTATTTGCCTGACTACTCCTCGTGGGGCTGCGGCGTTGATACTTACAGTATCAATTACACCTCCAGCTATGGTTAAATAGTACCAACCGTGCTTGTTGATAAAAGAGCTAATATTCCCTTCAAAAAAGGTTTTTTTTGTTGACATCCTAATAATAGTACCATTTGATTTTACGTCTATCCTAATGTCAGTGATATTGAACCTTATTACATCTATCTCAAGTAATTCTTTTTGGGTATCAAAGTTTATTCCTGGCAATATTGTCTTTTTTAAAATGTCAAAAAAATATTTCGCAGGTATATATATATCATCTAGTTCAACAATTGCCTCTAATGGCATTTGATAAGCCTCATCGTCTATTGTAATATAACTGCTATTTCCAGAAATCTTAATTTTAGAACCTGATATGTATATTACTAACTTTTTTCGCTCTGAATTCTCATACAGCTTAGATGTAAAAGATTGAGCTAAATCTTTTGTCGATATATATAATGGCCCCGCATCTGACAATACTCTGAGCTCAGAACTAAGACCCGTACTCCTATTAAACACATTAATGTCAGCGTACATAAAAGAAATAAAAAATATTAATATAGAAAATCGCATTTATCTCTTTATTTTATGATTTTAGAGATATTAATCATTTTATAAAGATTATAAAGTATATAGTAAGAGCTATGTTCAGTAACTAAAATAACTGCGCCTCGAAATATCGAGGCGCTTTAACA
The DNA here is from genome assembly GCA_913041325.1 of uncultured Fidelibacterota bacterium. The sequence goes on from CAJWHU010000059.1 coordinate 7,318, forward strand.
AATTGTAAATTCGTCTTACTTTTTATCGTACCACATTACTAAAATTGCTAATGATAGAATACCGGCAAATCCTGCATCACCAAATTGCGACATAATCCGCCCCAAACCAGCGATAACTCCAAAAAAATCATCAAATAAGATGCCAACAATAATTCCAATAACAACTAAAGTCTTGGCCAACTCTGTCAATTGACCAAGCCATTCGTTTATGTTTTGCAAGCCTTTAAGCATATTTTCCTCCTGTTTTCAGGAAAAAGGAAGGTAGATTCTGATAAAAAACCAACCAACCAGGTGTATCCTTTATTATTATCCTAGAAAAGAGAGAAAAACAAGCAAAGCAAGAAGACCTGCAAATCCACCATCCAGAAATGTGTTTACAAGATCTACTATTCCGCCGATAGGATCAAATCCCGTAGAATAAACGATATTAACAAATACAAAAAGCACTATGAGCGCCTTGATTACACCTACTACTCCAGTTGCTGCATTTTGTACGGTTGAGTTGACATCAGCCATGCCTACCTCCTTGGTTTGGTTCTTTGGTTAGGCTAGTTGAACTTCTTGCAGATTAACTAACCAAAATATAAGAAAAGCTCTCATAAATATTTCGTGGAATCAGAGCTAATCTTTTTTACTCTATAAATTTACAAATAATGTTTTTATTTACAATATTTTTTATTTGGGGGTTACTGTGTTTTTCAATTCTGAAAAAACTCTTTTGGGGGTTATAGATTTCATACAGTAGTAACAAAGCCTCCAATGTGAACGTTTGTGAGTACACATTTTTTCCGGTAAAATCACCCTTGCATTCTTTCCAATTGGACGTGTTAAATCGGGTGATTGAGATCCAAAAATTGAAATTACCGGTATACCCACATATGCTGCAATGTGACCAGCCATCGAATCTGGTGCTATGAGGCATCTTTGGTGCTCTAGCCACTTCATAAATTCCACAAGGCTTCCATTAAAAATATCAATGGCGGGCTTTCTTTTTTTGACGAAATCAACTAATTCAGTTGAGTCAAATGCATTGACTACCGTCAATGAGTAATATGGCAAAACCATGTTCGCAAGCTCCTCCCAGTGCTCAATGGGCCATGATCGTCTTTTGTCGCTAGCGCCAGCATGGAATACGATTGCCCCGCCATAATTATTTTTGTGCTGCTTTTTTCCTGCATGGTAGTGACATCCGACCTTTGATACAAGTTCAATTGCTCTCCTAGTTTGGTGTATTTTATCATTCATTTTATAAGCATTGGATAAAAGATACCTACCGCCTGTTGTATCATAGCCAAAGCTTATTTTTGGTTTTGTGACCCATAAAAACCAATTGTTCCTTAGGTCACCCTTAAAATCGAAAGCTAAATC